>CAMBJI010000111.1 GCA_945867725.1 Bordetella parapertussis | reverse complement strand
CACCTGAAAGAGCTGGGACTCCTTGAAGCGACTGCCTATCATCAGACCGAATGCTTTGCCGCTGGTGTGTTGTTCGCACGTCATGAAGGTATCGTGCCCGCACCTGAAGCCAATCACGCCGTCAAAGGTGCGATTGAAGAAGCACTGCGCTGCAAGCGCGAGGGCAAGAGCGAAGTCATTCTGTTCAATCTGTGTGGTCATGGTCACTTTGATATGGCGGCTTATTCTGCCTATTTTGCTGGCAGCCTCAAAGACGAGACCTATGATGAAAAAGAGCTTGCTATGGCGCTCTCGGGTCTGCCTAGCGTTCCTGAAGCTGCGTAAATCAGGAACATCGTCTTAGATCAAACACCGGGCTGCGGCCCGGTGTTTTTTTATTTCTTTCCGTTTGATCAGACGGCCTGAATCAAGCTTCTGGCAAAATGCTTGAGTTATTGCCCCATGGCGGATTTGACTATGCATGTGTTGTTGGTAGAAGATGATTTGGTATTGGCCGATGGTATCGCGCGGATTCTTCGCGGCCACAGCATGGTGGTTGACGTCGTTCACGATGGTGAAGAGGCTGATCATGCGCTGATATCGCGCGAGGTTTCTGTTGCCGTGCTGGATATTGGTTTGCCGGGTATCGATGGTTTTGAGGTCGTTCGTCGTCTGCGTGCCCGTGGTAGTGCCTTGCCGGTGTTGCTACTGACGGCGCGTGATGATGTGCAGGATCGCGTGCGGGGACTGGAGTTGGGCGCTGATGATTATCTGGTCAAGCCATTTGCCGCGCCCGAACTTGTGGCGCGTCTCAAAGCGCTGGTTCGGCGCAGCAATCCCAGGCCGGTTCATTTGCAGATGGGTGGCTTGCAACTCGATCCTTTTACTCGTCGAGCGACGGTTGATGGTCAGGTGATTGAATTATCTGCACGCGAGTGGGCGGTGCTTGAGCACCTGATGCAGAACTCGTCGCGTGTCGTCTCCAAACAGCAAATCATCGATGCCATTCTTCCGTGGGGTGAAGAAGTCACCCTTAATGCCGTGGAAGTCTATGTGTCTCGGATACGCTCGAAAATTGACTCTGCCGGTATTTCCATCAAGACGATTCGTGGATTCGGTTATTTGCTGGAGCAGTCGCGCGGATGAGTCTCAGAGCCAAACTGCTGCAATGGCTGGTCATTACGCTGATGGCCGTCAATGTTGCTGCTGCTGCTGCCGCCTACTGGCTTGCTTGGATACCTGCACAATCGGCGCTCGACCAGAGTCTGGCGGATGCCGCTTGGGCTTTGGTACCGCATGTGACAGAAAAAGATTCTTCGGTGGAGCTGCGCTTGTCGCAACAAGCTGAACAGATTTTGCGCGTTGATCATCTGGACGAAGTGTTTTTTGTCGTGCGTGACATGTCGGGTAAAACGATTGCGGGTGACCGAGATTTCCCGGAAATGCAGGTGCCCGAGAAAGGCAAACCCTGGATTGCCTATGGCTCCCGCATGCGTGGCGAGGAGGTGCGTGTTATCTCGCTGCGTACACAGGTCGGCGGCGAGACGGTGCTGATTGGTGCTGCTGAGACGCGCGTCAAGCGCCAAGAAATTCGGCTTCGAATACTGCTGTCGCTCTTCGCGCTGGAGTTGCTGCTGGTGATCTTGATTCCTTTGGTTGTCTGGCTGGTTCTCAAGCGGGGTTTACAACCACTGCGTGATCTGGAAAGTAATCTTGAGCGCCGTAGTTCCGATGATTTGTCGCCGCTGCCGCTGCAGAATGCGCCGGAAGAAATCGTGCCATTCATCCGTGCGATGAATGAGTTACTCAACCGCGTTCAGGGAAATGCACGGGCCCGTCAGGATTTTCTGGCGAATGCTGCGCATCAGTTGCGGACACCACTGGCGGGTTTTAAGGCGCAGCTAGAATGGTTGCGCGCCCATCACCGCAGCGATACCGAAACCACTGAATCGACCTCACTCATGCTGGCATCGACCGAGAGAATGGCGCGGCAGGCAAATCAGTTGCTGGCACTCGCGCGCTCCGAGCCGGGAGATTTTGAGCGCCATCGTCTTGAACAGTTATCGCTAGATGCCTTGGTGTCTGAATCGGTGCAGCACTTTGTCGAGGAAGCGCTGAAAAAAAATATCGATATTGGTTTCGATTTACAGCCCACGCGAGTAGCTGGCGACCGTTTTCTGTTGCGCGACATGATCGATAATCTGGTGGATAACGCGATTCGTTATTCGCCTAACGGCAGCTTGGTGACGGTCAGTTGTCTTCAAGTCGATGGTCACGGTATCTTGATGGTGGAGGACAGTGGCCCGGGGATACCGGCATCGAAAAAAGAGCGCGTGTTCAACCGCTTTTATCGGCTCGACCAGTCGCAGCCGGGGACCGGTTTAGGTCTGGCCATCGTTCGCGACATTGCCCGCGACCACGATGCTGTGATCGAGCTGCGCCCCGGCCCCGAGGGCAAGGGTACCGTGTTCGTGGTCCGCTTCCCCTGAGACTGCGAGGGTGTCACCCCCAATATGTACGATAATCTGGTTTGGCCAGATTTTTTACGGACTGCGGTTTGACTTACAGCGTCAAGGAAATTTTCTATACTTTGCAGGGCGAGGGCGCACAAGCCGGACGTCCGGCGGTATTCTGCCGTTTTTCCGGATGCAATTTGTGGTCAGGACGAGAGCAGGATCGCGCCACCGCGGTGTGCCGTTTCTGCGATACCGATTTTGTCGGTACGAATGGTGTGTTGGGTGACAAGTACCCCGATGCCGGCCAGCTGGCAGCGGTGATTGATGCGCAATGGCCTGCTGTCCGTGTCGGAAAAAAATACGTCGTGCTCACGGGCGGCGAACCGCTGTTGCAACTCGATACGCCATTGATAGATGCTTTACATGCGTTCGGGTTCGAGATCGCCATTGAAACGAACGGTACTCTGCCGGTGCCTGCGGGTGTAGATTGGATTTGTGTGAGCCCCAAAGCCGAGGCGCCGCTGGTCGTGGATCGTGGTGACGAGCTCAAGGTGGTGATACCGCAGCAAGCCCAGAATCTGTCGTCCTACACCTCGCTGGCATTTACCCACTTTTTTCTGCAGCCGATGGATGGCCCCACGCTGGCTGACAATACTCGGCTGGCGATTGATCTCTGCAAATCCGATCCGCAATGGCGATTGTCTTTGCAAACGCATAAACTGCTGCAAATACCCTGAATATTGAAAAACGCATGATCACCATTACCCGCAAATTGGAATTCGATGCCGGCCACCGAATCCCTGACCACAAAAGCCAGTGCCGTAATTTGCATGGCCATCGCTATACGCTCGAGATTACGCTGGTGGGCGAGGTCATCGAAGAAGAGGGTAGCTCGGACAACGGCATGATTATGGATTTTTCCGATGTCAAGGCGCTGGCTAAAACTCATCTGGTGGATGTCTGGGATCACGCGTTTCTGGTCTATGCGAAGGACACCGCGGTGCGCAGTTTTCTGGCCACCATCCCTGACCACAAGACGGTCGTCATCGACAAGATACCGACGGTAGAAAATCTGGCGCGCACGGCATTTGATACCCTGCGTACCGTTTATAACGATCGCTACGGCACAGGATTGCGGCTGCATAAGCTGGTGTTGCATGAAACGCCGAATTGCTGGGCAGAGATCACTGACCCCTGACCCCTGAACATGAGTGACGAGTACTTCATGCGCATGGCGCTGGCTGCCGCCAGTCAGGCGAGGGCCTTGGGTGAGGTGCCGGTCGGCGCTGTGTTAGTTCGTGAAGGTGAAGTGATTGCAACGGGCTTCAATCAGCCGATAGGACAGCATGACCCGAGTGCGCATGCGGAAATTGCCGCGCTACGCGCCGGCGCCAAAACGCTTGCCAATTACCGTATGCCGGGCTGCACCTTGTATGTGACGCTGGAGCCTTGCGCCATGTGCGCTGGCGCGATGATGCATGCAAGGCTGGCCAGGGTGGTGTTCGGTGCTTCGGATCCAAAAACCGGTGCTTGTGGCTCCATCGTTAATCTGTTTGCTGAAGAAAAGTTAAACCACCATACGACGGTGACCGGCGGCGTGCTGAGTGATGAATGCAGTTTAATGTTGTCTTCATTTTTTGCAGAGCGACGACTGCAAAGCCGTGCCGAGAAGGCATGAAACAGATTAAAAAAGATCATCAGGCTATCCACCATGACGCCTTACATCACGCTCCATCTCACGATATTTTGTAGCGTACGCCCATAAGTCTATAAGCCCATAAGCCCATAAGCCCATAAGCCCATGACACCAACATCACGACACATTGCTATTGTGGCCCCCAGCGGCTATTCGGCTGATCCTGAGGCTTTAAATCGTGCGGCCACACGACTGCGTGCGCAGGGACATCAGGTGCATGACTTCTGCAGCGCCTTCGAAAAGTATCAGCGCTTTGCGGCCAGTGATGCGGATCGAGTGCAACAACTGCATGATGCGGCCAGACATCCTGAGGTGGAGATCGTGATTGCTCTGCGTGGTGGTTATGGCTTATCGCGACTTCTGCCAACGATTGATTTTGGATTTCTGGCTGACAGTGGTAAACATTTTATTGGGCATAGCGATTTCACCGCCTTACATCTGGGTTTGCTGGCAAAGACCGATGCGATCAGTTTTGCCGGACCTATGATCTGCGATGATTTCAGTCGACCGGATATCAGTGAACTCACGGAGTCGCATTTTTGGCAATGTCTGAACGGACCGATGACGGTTGAGATTTCAGCGCTTGATAACCCCAGCGTTGATGTCCAGGGAAAATTATGGGGCGGTAATCTGTCCATGATCAACCATCTCATTGGCACGCCCTGGATGCCGGCGGTGGAGGGCGGGCTTCTCTTCATCGAAGATGTGAACGAGCATCCTTACCGTATAGAGCGCATGTTGTTGCAGCTTCTGCATGCCGGCGTTTTGGCTCGCCAGAAGGCGGTGATCTTGGGGAATTTTTCGGGCTATCGCCTCAGTGAGTATGACAATGGCTATGACTTTGAAGCCATGCTGGCTGGCTTGAGAGACCTGCTGCCTGTACCTGTGCTGCAAGGGCTGCCTTTTGGCCACACACGCGACAAACTGACCTTGCCTGTCGGTGCTGTATGCCGTGTTCAGTCAGACTCGGCCAAGCTGCAGCTGGCCTTCAGCGGCTATTCCGGCCTGCGGCCATAGGTTCAGCTGTCGGCACAGCCCTTCGGGCGGTGTGGCAACAAGCAGAAGGAGCCTGCGCCGATTGGGCAGCCTAAATGCTAAAATCTCGCCCTTGAATCGGTGTCCTGACGACTATGTCGTAGGCAACGAAACGCCTGGTCTTTTTCTTCCTGTCCGCGTCTCTGAGGTTTCCGCAGTGCTTTCCACCGCCAATATCACCATGCAGTTCGGCCCCAAGCCGCTTTTCGAAAATATTTCAGTCAAATTCGGCGATGGCAATCGCTACGGCCTGATCGGCGCCAATGGCTGCGGCAAGTCCACCTTCATGAAAATCCTTGGTGGTGATCTTGAACCATCTTCGGGAAACGTCATGCTTGATGCCAATGAGCGTCTGGGCAAGCTGCGTCAGGATCAGTTTGCTTTTGAAGAGATGCGCGTGCTCGATGTGGTGATGATGGGCCATACCGAAATGTGGGCTGCGATGAGTGAGCGCGATGCGATTTACGCGAACCCGGATGCGACCGACGACGATTACATGAAAGCGGCTGATTTAGAGGCAAAGTTTGCTGAATACGACGGCTACACCGCCGAGGCACGTGCGGGCGAATTGCTGTCGGGCGTAGGCATACCCACGGCGCAGCACAGCGACCAAATGAGCAGCATTGCCCCCGGCTGGAAGCTACGGGTATTGCTGGCGCAGGCCCTGTTCTCGAACCCCGACATCCTCTTGCTGGATGAGCCGACGAACAATCTTGATATCAACACCATCCGCTGGCTCGAGGATGTTCTCAATGAGCGCAATTCGACCATGATCATCATCTCGCACGATCGTCACTTTCTCAATCAGGTCTGCACCCACATGGCGGACATGGATTACGGGACCTTGAAGGTTTATCCCGGCAACTATGACGACTATATGCTGGCTTCGTCACAGGCACGTGCCCAGCAAATGGCCGTCAACGCCAAGGCGAAAGAAAAGATCACCGAGTTGCAGGATTTCGTGCGTCGCTTCTCAGCCAACAAGTCCAAGGCGCGTCAGGCAACCTCACGTGCCAAGCAGATAGAGAAAATCAAAGTCGAAGATGTGAAGCCTTCGTCGCGGCAGAACCCGTTTGTGCGATTTGAAATGACTAAAAAATTACATCGACTTGCGGTGGAATCCAAAGGGATTACCAAGTCTTATGACCGCGCTCTGTTCAAGAACCTGAGTATCTCCATCGAGGCGGGAGAGAAGAGTGCGATCATTGGTGAAAACGGTGCCGGCAAAACGACCTTGCTGCGCTGTCTGGGTGGCGATCTGTGCGGACTCTCGCCGGATGCGGGTACCGTCAAGTGGGCGGAGAATGCCGATATTGGGTATATGCCTCAGGATCCGACCGAGGAATTTGCAGCCGACAAGACGCTCACCGATTGGATGACCGAATGGACCCGCGAAGGTGATGATGATCAGGCCGTGCGCTCGATTCTCGGACGCTTGCTGTTCTCTGGTGATGATGTGAAAAAAACGGTCAAGGTCTTGTCTGGCGGCGAGAAGGGTCGCATGGTTTACGGCAAGCTGATGCTGGGTCGGCACAATGTGATGCTGATGGATGAGCCGACGAATCATATGGATATGGAATCCATTGAATCACTCAACATCGCTCTGGAAAAATACGAAGGCACCCTGATATTTGTTTCTCATGACCGGGAATTCGTTT
>CAMBJI010000110.1 GCA_945867725.1 Bordetella parapertussis | reverse complement strand
GCACTGCGGGTCTGGGCGGCGGCGCTATCCGACTCTTCAGTGTCGGCCATGCGTCGACGATCGATTTCACCGAGACGATGGTAAAGCGCTTCGACCAGTGAATCGCGACGCTTAGGATTGTCGAGCAAATCATCTTGCAAATAGGGATTGCGCTGCACGACCCACATATCGCCCAAGACTTCGTAGAGCATACGTGCTGAGCGGCCAGTCTGACGCGCGCTGCGCAGTTCGGCGAGTAGTGTCCATGCGTTCTCACCCAGCAGCCGAATGACGATTTCGCGGTCAGAGAAAGAAGTGTAGTTGTAGGGTATTTCACGCAGACGCGCCGGTACATTATTTTCCGGGGCGTCGGAGAGCAAAACTTGCATGTTTGCGGGGGCGTTCATCTGAGGAAACAGCTGAGCTGATGCTAAAAACGCATTCTAGCCTACCGCGATGCACAATGAGCGGTGTAAGCCCTCTAAAGACTGTGGCTTTTTTGCGCCGTTTGGCTTTCGAGCTTACGTCGCTTCGTATTTTTATTTGTTGAAGTCGGCGGGTGCGCAACGAAAGACGCTGGATCCCCCCGCAGGGCGCGTAATGGCGAGTACGCCAGCACCCGCCACAAGGGCTGAAACAACGCCAGCGGCTTTTTGTAGGAGCCTCTTAAAACCACGGCAGTAGGCGATGCCAGACACCATCAGGCACCAGCATCAGGAGCGCAGTCGCTGTCAGATAGCGCAGAAATTTGCCGATTGCCATGTAGATCAGACTCTGCCAGAACGGCATTTTCAGCCAGCCCGCCAGCGTGCACAAAGGATCCCCAACCACGGGTAACCAGGACAGCAGCAATGTCTTGGGTCCGAAACGCTGCAGCCAGCCAAACCAGCGAGATCCCCTTTCTTTCGCCAAGACATTTTTTGCGCCGTAACCCATCCCGTAGCTAATAGCACCACCGATGGTGTTGCCCAGCGTGGCCACAATGAGCGCAGGCCAGAACAAACTGGGAGTTACTTTGACCACCGCAAACAACGCAGGTTCGGAACCCATGGGCAACAACGTTGCCGACAGCAGACTGATGATGAATAGTGCTGGCAAACTGAGCGAGGGAACCGCGAGCGCTGCCAACAAGGGATCGATGACTGCGTTCATTCTGCGCTCTGAGAGAAGGGGGCTCCATTATAATGAGCTCATCATGCGAATTGATTACCTTAAAAAAATTCTCACCTCCCGCGTCTATGATCTGGCGATAGAAACACCGCTGGAATTAGCGCCCAATCTGTCGCAACGTACCGGCAACCGGATTTACTTCAAGCGCGAAGACATGCAAAGCGTGTTCAGCTTCAAGCTGCGTGGCGCTTACAACAAGATGGCGCATTTGCCACCGGCTCAACTTAAGCGCGGCGTGATTTGCGCTTCTGCGGGTAATCATGCGCAAGGGGTGGCGCTCTCCGCCAGTACGCTGGGTTGTCGCGCGGTGATTGTGATGCCGACGACGACTCCCGCTGTCAAAATCGATGCGGTGCGCGCACGGGGTGGTGAAGTGGTGTTGCATGGTGATTCGTATTCGGATGCTCACCAACACGCATTGATACTGGAGAAAAAACACAAGCTGTGTTTCGTTCATCCGTTCGATGATCCGGATGTCATTGCCGGTCAGGGCACCATCGGTATGGAGATTCTGCGTCAGCATCCGGGGCCAATCCATGCCGTGTTTGTGGCCGTCGGTGGCGGTGGTCTGATCAGCGGCGTGGCGGCGTACATCAAAGCAGTTCGGCCGGAGGTAAAAGTGATTGGCGTGCAAACCACGGATTCGGATGCGATGACGCGCTCACTTGCTTCAGGTCGTCGTGTAATGCTGCAGGATGTGGGTTTGTTTTCTGATGGCACGGCTGTCAAGCAAGTGGGCGAAGAAACCTTTCGTCTTGCACGCGAGTATGTCGATGAAATGATTCTCGTCGATACCGATGCGGTGTGTGCTGCGATCAAGGATGTGTTCACGGACACGCGCAGCATTCTCGAACCAGCAGGGGCTTTGGCGATTGCAGGTGCTAAGGCTTATGTTGATCGTTTTAAGCAAAATAGAAAGCCTCTGCGCAATGAGACGCTGGTCGCGATTGCCTGTGGCGCCAATATGAATTTCGATCGCTTGGGTTTTGTTGCTGAACGTGCTCAGGTCGGCGAATCAAAGGAAGCCGTATTCGCCGTCACGATTCCAGAAGAACTCGGCAGCTTCCGTCGCTTTTGTCAGACCATCGGCCCGCGCGCGGTGACGGAATTCAATTACCGTATTAGCGATTCGCGGGAGGCGCATGTCTTCGTGGGTCTGCAAATCGCCAACCGCGATGAACCCGAACGCATCTCGAAACAGTTTCGCAAGCAAGGTTTCAAGACGATTGACTTGACGCAGGATGAACTGGCCAAACAGCACGTTCGTCATTTGGTCGGGGGTAAGAGTGCGCTGGCAAATAACGAATTGATGTACCGCTTCGAATTTCCGGAACGGCCGGGCGCGCTGATACGCTTTCTGGACAGTTTGGCGCCGAACTGGAATATCAGCCTCTTTCATTACCGCAATCAGGGGGGCGATGTGGGACGCGTGCTGGTCGGTCTGCAGGTGCCCAGAGCTGAGATGAAACGTTTTCGCGATTTTCTTGCCACGCTGGGTTATCGCTACTGGGATGAAAGCGACAATCCGGCGTATCGCTTGTTTTTGTAAGCCGCAGACCCCACCCATGGCGAGGTGCTGTTGACCAGCACTCGTTATTCCAAACACCGAGATATCGATGAGCGACAAGCAACCACCTGCACTACCGCCACTGGGCCAGACATCTTTCTACCCTGCCACCTATGACCCCGGGCTATTGTTCGCGATGCCGCGCGCCGAAAAGCGCAATACGCTGGGCATCAGCGCCACGCTGCCGTTTTTTGGCATGGACATCTGGAATGCCTACGAAATGTCCTGGCTCAACCTGCGTGGCAAGCCCCAGGTGGGAATAGCAACGGTACAGGTCCCGGCTGATTCACCCCATATTGTCGAATCAAAATCGATGAAGCTGTACATGAATTCGCTGAACCAGTCACGCATGGCCGGACCTGATGCAGTGCAGTCCTTGCTACAAGCCGATCTGTCCGCCGCCTTCGGCGCGCCGGTGCAGGTCATGCTCAATACCAGTGAATCATTCGGTCAAACGCTCATGGGTGAACTCGACGGTTTGCTGCTTGATCGTCTGGATATCGAGGTCAATGACTATCAACCGAATCCCGCACAACTCAAGTCAAATACCAAGGCCCCGCCAGTTCAGGAGACGCTGGTATCGCATTTGCTCAAGTCGAATTGCCCGGTCACGAATCAGCCCGACTGGGCCAGCATACAGATCCGCTACACGGGCCCCGCGATGGATCAGGCGGCTTTGCTGACGTATCTGATCGGATTTCGCCAGCATCAGGAGTTTCACGAGCACTGTGTCGAGCGAATTTTCATGGACTTGTTAACGACCTGTAAGCCCACCAAACTGATGGTCCTGGCGCGGTATACCCGACGCGGCGGTATTGACATCAATCCATGGCGCAGCAATTTTTCGCTGTCAAAAATGCCACTCAATGCACGAAATGCAAGGCAATGAGCCGCCAGCCACGTACTCAGGCAGTCTCCAACAACAAGCTGATGGCAAGCTTGCCACGCAAAGCAACGGTTTTTCGAAAAGCGATTGCCAAGGCACGCCGGCAGGTATAGATTTGGCGCCCGGGCAATGCTCAGCACCCATGTCGCGACAGCCGCTTATTGAATACAACGGCCTTCGCGACCCGTCTTCCCTCTGAGGGAAGACAGGGCTGGCAAACTGACCCCAGATGCCCCGGGAAGTCACCTATAATTCGGGGCGATTGATTTAAGTGCGACGTGTTATGACTCATTTCAGCCAGATTCTCCCGGAAACCAATGTCGTCCTCGACTTGGAGTGCTCAAGCAAAAAGCGAGCATTCGAGCAGGCCGGCCTGATTTTCGAGAACAATTGCGGGATCGCCCGCTCCACCGTTTCAGACAACCTCTTTGCGCGCGAGCGACTGGGCTCCACCGGGCTCGGACAGGGCGTCGCTGTGCCTCATGGCCGCATACGCGGCCTGAAGGCGCCACTGGCGGCTTTTGTCAGATTGTCGGAACCCATTCCTTTCGAATCCCCAGATGGTGAGCCGGTCAAACTGCTGATCTTTCTGCTGATACCGGACAATGTGACCCAGCAGCATCTTGAAATTCTTTCGGAAATCGCCGAAATGTTTTCCGACAAAAATTTCAGAAGCGCGATGAACGAAGATGTTGATGCCAAGTCTTTGTACGATCGGCTGGTGAGCTGGCAGCCCGCCGAGCGCAACATCGCCTGAGTCCAGCGCGTCGATAATGCCACTCACCACGCCTCTGTCGATTGAACAACTGTACGAGGACAACCTCAAAACACTGAAACTGAACTGGCTGGCGGGACGAAACGGCAAGGATCGCCTTATTTTTGGCGACGCCGCCTCTGCAGCCGATCAGGTCGGTCACCTGAATCTGATTCACCCCAGTCGTATTCAGGTGTTCGGACAACAAGAAGTCGATTACCTGCTGCGCATTTCTGATAACAGTCGCACCGCGCAAACGCGCGAGCTCGTCGCAGGGGAACCACCCGCTTTCATCATCGCGCAATCACTGCCCGCCCACCCGCAGATCGTCAGTGTCTGCGACGAAAAAAATATTCCGCTCCTCACCACCTCGCTGCCAGCGGCGCAAGTGATTGACTACCTGCGCGTTTATCTTTCGAAAAAGCTGGCGACACGCGTCACTATGCATGGTGTGTTCATGGATGTACTCGGTGTGGGTGTACTGATTACGGGTGAATCTGGACTGGGTAAAAGTGAGTTGGGTCTGGAACTCATTTCGCGTAACCACGGCCTGATCGCCGACGATGCCGTGGAGTTTTCACGTATTGCGCCGAACATGATCGAGGGCCGTTGTCCGGCGCTGCTGCAAAACCTGCTGGAGGTACGCGGTCTCGGGCTGCTGGATATCCGGACTATTTTTGGCGAGACTGCGGTGCGCCGGAAGATGCGCTTGAAACTCATCGTGCATCTGGTGCGCCGGAAGACACTGGAAGAAAACTACGAGCGTCTACCGCTGGATCAGCAAACACAGGAAGTCCTTGGCCTGCAGATACGCAAAGTCGTGATCCCGGTAGAAGCCGGCCGCAATATCTCGGTACTGCTCGAGGCTGCTGTGCGCAATACTATTCTGCAAATGCGCGGCATCGACACGCTGGCCGAGTTCATGGACCGACAGCAGCAAGCGATGGGCGGCGAACAACCACCCGAATGATCGCCTCTCTCGCCTGACGACGGAACCCGCTCCAAACCTTGCGGCGCCGAAGCCGCTATCATGTTGCCATGCGCATCGTTCTCCTCACTGGTATCTCGGGCTCGGGTAAATCCGTCGGCCTCAACGCACTCGAAGACACGGGTTATTTTTGTGTTGATAATCTGCCGCCTTCCTTGCTGCGCGCGCTGGTGGCCACCCGCATTACCGAAGGCGCACAAAATCTGGCTGTTGCGGTGGATGCGCGCAGTGCCTCATCGCTGACCGACCTGCCCGCTGACGTGCTCTGGCTCAAAGAGCAGGGACATCATGTGGACGTGATTTTTCTGACCGCCAAAACCGAATCGCTGATTAATCGCTTCTCCGAAACCCGCCGTAGTCATCCGCTATCGCACCGTATTGCACCGAATGGTCAGCCGACGGACATGCCAACGCTGATGGAATGCATTCGACAGGAACGCGAGATGCTATCGAGTGTCGAGGGCATCGGTCATCTGATCGACACGTCGGGCTTGTCGGCGAATCAGCTGCGCCAGTGGATACGCGATTTGCTGCAGACGGATCAGGGTAAGTCGCTGTCACTGCTGTTCGAATCGTTTGCTTTCAAATTCGGCGTGCCGCTCGACGCCGATCTGGTCTTTGATGTACGCGTGGTACCGAATCCGTTTTATGACAAGCAGCTGCGTCCGCTGACAGGTCGCGATCAGCCTGTGATCGATTTCCTGCAGGCGCAGCCGGATGCGATGCATCTGATGACAGATATCCAGTCTTTTGTTGAAAAATGGCTACCCGCCTTCGAGCGCGACAATCGCAGCTATCTGACGGTTGCGATCGGCTGCACAGGTGGTCAGCACCGTTCGGTATTCATGGTGGAGCAACTGGCCACACATTTCCGTGATCGAGCGCGCGTGCTGGTGCGTCACCGCGAGCTGGCCCAATAACCTACACAGAAAGTCCGAGATGAGTGATACGGCGTGGTTACCGCTTTTTCCTTTGAAAACCGTGCTGTTTCCCGACGGCGTGCTGCCCTTGCGGGTATTCGAAACACGTTATGTCGATATGGTGCGCGCGTGCATGAAAACCAACACACCCTTCGGTGTGGTGGCGATCCGCACTGGCACCGAAGTCGGCATGACCGCTAAACCGTATTCAGTGGGAACAGAAGCGCACATCGTCGAGTGGGACATGCCTGATCTCGGCGTCTTGTTGTTGCAAACGCGAGGTGGTACGCGCTTTCGTATTCTTGAAACCCGACTACAAAAAAATCAGCTGCTCGAAGCGCGCACTGAGCCGCTGCGTGCTGATGAAACAATCCCCACTGAACAAACAGACCATGCCCTGGCGGTTTGCAGTCGTGTACTGCGCGTCGTGATAGACGAATTAGTGGAACGCACGAGTGCAGATCCCGGCCGCAGTTTCGTCAACCCCTTCCCAGAGCCGCACCAACTTGATCATGCCGGTTGGGTTGCGAATCGCTGGTGTGAAATGCTGCCCATTGATCATGACC
>CAMBJI010000109.1 GCA_945867725.1 Bordetella parapertussis | reverse complement strand
TTTTTCTATCACGAAACTGTGGCATAAAAACATAGTCTTCATCTGCAGTATAGCTCGGAGATCCCGCAGCTAATTTCTTGTAAAGATTTAGTTTTGCGGTTAATGCTTTTCTTTCCCGTTGCGTCATTTTTTCAAATTTGAGTTTATCTTCCACTTCTTTCGGAGCGAAGTTTTTATTATTCTCATGAAAATCTATAAGTTTTACTTGGTAGGCTATTTTTTCAGCTCGTTCTAATTCTTTATAATTGTCTTTATGTCGCAGATAGACTTCGACTGCTTTGGGCATAGTGACTATAGGATCTTTTTTGTTCTTGCTTGGAGGAAGGCGTAGGTATAGATATCTATGGTCTCGCTGATATATTTCGACATGCTTGTGCTGCATGTTTTTGATGTCAGTTGGTCGCACAAAGCTGTTGATCATGAAAACGATTAACTGGTATAGATCATCTGTAATATCAACTCGTTTAATAAAGCGACCAAGCTTTGATGTGCCTGCTTCAGTGATAACCAGTGTTTGATTTCCGTAGCCGTTATCTCTGGCTTCTTGCTCTGTCAATTTTCTGTATTGAAAGCCTTTGCCTCGCAATGCTCTCGCTCTTGCCCATAACTGCCTGTACTCTGCAACACTGAAATAGCCTCTTGCGTTAGTTTTTACTTTGACTTTGGGTAAATGTGGTGCCCTTGCGAATAGATTAATCTTTTCCGCATGCGTCATGATCTGACCTGCGATGCCTAAATACATTTTGACCGTTGCAACACTGAGCTTGTCTTCTGTGGAAGAGACAAATGTCAAAAAATTGTTGAGTGTCTGATAGTCAATCTCAGTGAGTTCATAGTCGCCAAGAAAGGGCAGAATGTGTTTTTTGAGTCTGTAGTCGTACTGCTTGTATGACTCATTGGACAGGCTTTTCGTCGCAACTCGTGCTTTCTGCTGACTCAGCCAATCTTTGGCGCAGTACTCGAATGAAGATTTCTTCCCAAGCTTCTTGCCTGTAGCGATTCTGAGCTGAATCTCGTCGTAGAACGCTTTTGCAGCTTCTAGTGCCTCACGCTTGTTCTCTGTCTTCGTAGAGCTTCTGAGAATGCGCTTCTCAGCGTAATAGCGCACCCACCAATAGCGACTCGCTTCGTTCTTGTAGATGTAGAGCTTATTGGGAAAGCCAGGGACATAGAACTTGGTCTCAGGAATCGCTGACGCACGATGTCGCTGAATAGGTGGTTCTGAGGTCTTGGGTGACTTTTTGGCAGACATTCGCTGATCGTACAGCAAAGTAGTCTAGTTTTGTACCTGTCTCAAAACCCTTGAAAATACTGAGTAAGACAAGAAAACTGTGTCTCACAAACCAAAGAAAACGACTAAAAAGGGTCTGTGAAAAGTACTGAAAAGTAGTCTAGTGAAAAGTAGACTACTTTTAGATGTAAAAAAAGCACTTAGATCGCTCTAAGTGCTTGATTTAGCTTGATATATTTGGTGGTGATAGGTGGACTTGAACCACCGACCCCAGCATTATGAGTGCTGTGCTCTAACCAACTGAGCTATATCACCACGAATCCTGAAATTATGGCGGCTGCCCACTTAAGTGTCAACCTGGCTCCCCGAGCAGCTGCTTCAACACTGCCTTTGACTGGTCTGGAGCTAGACAATCCACCACGATACGGTCCGTCATCCCGCGCAGCCAGGTCAGCTGCCGTTTGGCGAGTTGCCGGGTGGCGGCGATGCCTTTTTCTCTAAGTTCTTGCTCACTTATTACGCCTTCCAGGTATTCCCACGCCTGCCGGTAGCCCACACAGCGCATGGACGGTAATCCTGGGTGCAGGTCTGGCCGGGACTTGAGTGCGCGGACTTCGTCAAGCAGGCCGGGATGACTTTTCAACATCTGGTCAAATCGGCAAGCAATGCGGTCATGCAAGACGCTGCGGTCCGAGGGCTCGAGAGCAAATGACATCATTTCGAACGGCAGGGGTGACGGCGGTGTCCGCGCAAGCAGTTCCGACATCGGCTTGCCTGTCAAAGCGATGATCTCCAGCGCGCGCTGTATGCGTTGAGAATCGTTGGGCTTTAGGCGAGCGGCAGTGATGGGATCGAGTGCTGCCAAACGAGCATGCATGGCAGGCATGCCGTGCCGAGTCGCTTCCATGTCTAGTTGCGCGCGCAACGCAAGGTCAGCCTGCGGCAGTTCATCCAGCCCATCGCGCAGTCCTTTGAAATACAGCATGGTGCCGCCGACTAGCAAAGGTAGTTTGCCGCGCGCGTGAATGTCTTGAATCAAGCGCAAGGCATCCTGACGAAATTGCATCACCGAGTACGACTCCGACGGATCGCGTATATCAATCAGATGGTGTGGCACTGCCGCTTGCTCTTCGAAGCTGGGCTTAGCCGTGCCGATGTCCATGCCGCGATAGATCAGCGCAGAATCGACCGAAATGATTTCGCAGGGGAGCTCTTGAGCGATTGCGAGTGCCGCCGCAGTTTTGCCGGAGGCGGTTGGCCCCATGATGGCAACGACGCGGGGCTTTGCTGTAGTCATGCGCTAGCCGAGTGGGGGGCAATCCAGCGCACGGCCACGAAATTCAGCGCGCCCAATGCGCAGGCGATCATGGCGAGTGGGTAGAGCGCGCCATTGTGTGTGGCGCCCACAATCGTACCAATCACAAATGCACAGGCCATGAGCAGCGCACCCATTAGTCCGGCAGCAGTGCCTGCTTGTCGGGGAAAAGGTGCGATCGCGCCTGACTGCGTCACCGGGAAATTAATGCCGTGCGCGACCATGGTCAGAAACATCGCGCAAACAATAGTGCTCCAGTGCCACAGCCCACTAATGATTGCCAACAGATAAAAAACACCCGCACCCAGAGAGCAAGCGGTACCGATGCGCAGAGCATCTTTGCTGCTGCGTGATTTCAGTAATCGTCTGCAGATGAGTGTGCCTGTCATGTAGCCAGAGACGCCCATCGCAAAGCAGTACCCGAACCATTGCGTGGGTACGTCGAGCACTCGGATCAGTACGAATGAAGACCCGGAGATAAACATGAAAATACTGCTGTAGGAGATCGCACCCGGAAAGGCGTAGGTCCAGAACTCGCGCGAACCCAGCACAAGCCGGTAGTTCTCCATCAGACCAGACAAGCGTGTCGCTTCCGGATTTTTATGTTCGTTCGTCTCTGGCAGCCGCAGTACGCAAGCCAGAAACAACAATGTGGAGAAAACACCCAGTGCGATAAATGCTGCGCGCCAGCCAAAGCTAACCTGCAAATACGATCCGAGTATGGGCCCAAGAATTGGTGCCAGCGAGATCCAGGTACTGGCTCGTGCAATGACGCGCGCGCTATGCTCCGGCGCATAGGCATCGCGCACAATCGCCCGCGCGACCATCACCGCAGCACAGCAGCCCAAGGCTTGCAAAAAGCGTGCAGCGATTAGCAGCTCAATGGATTGCGACAAGCCGCACAAGATGCTGGCCAGCAGATAAATCCCCAACCCGCCAAGCAGCACCGGCCGACGACCAAAACGATCCGATAGCGGCCCCACAATGAGTTGCGCGCCGCCAAAGCCAACGACAAATAAAGACAGCGTCAACTGTACCGTCGCCACCGGTACGCCGAAATCGGTCACCAGGGTTGGTAACGAAGCCAGATACAAATCCGTCGACAAAGGCTGCATCATCAGCATGGCTGTGATCAGCACAAGGATGGGCGCGTGCGCGAATTGGGAAAGCGGCGGCTGGCTCATGAAATAAATAGTCGCGCTTACTGACCGCGCAGGAAAAGCTTGTCCAGATCGGACAGCGCCAGCTGCACCCAAGTGGGCCGACCGTGATTGCACTGGTCTGCGCGATCAGTCGCTTCCATTTGGCGCAGCAGCGCATTCATCTCGGGGATGCTCAGCTGACGATTGGCTCGCACAGCGGTATGACAGGCGAGGGTGCCCAGCAGTTCGTTACGCCGCTCGGTCAGTACATGCGAGCCGCCGTACTCTCGAACATCGCGCAGGATATCGCGCGCCAGTGCCTGTGCATCGCTGTTGGCCAGTAGCGCAGGTATTGCGCGTACTGCCAACGTCGTGGGTGACAGCACGGCCATATCGAAACCGAGTGCGGCGAGTACCTCGCTGTTCTCTTCGACGGTGCCAATCTCAACGGGATCAGCAATCAGCGTCACCGGTATCAGCAGCGGCTGCAGTTGTACCGAATCAGATTGCAGTGCGTGCTTGAATTGTTCATACAGAATACGTTCATGGGCCGCATGCATGTCGACCAGCACCAGACCCGCACGATTTTGTGCAAGCACAAAGACGCCATGTAACTGCGCAAGCGCGAAGCCGAGCGGGAATTCATCTGCATCTGCGTCATTGGTGACAGCACTTCCCGAGTTGCCCGACAAATTCGATAGACCTGATGCATAGGCTGCCAGCGGCGATGGCGCTGTGGATGACAAAGTACCGCGAAACATTTCGCCATAGCTGAACGTGTTTTGTGCCACGCCCAAGGATGCTTGTCTGGGTTGATTTTGTATCCAGGGCAGTGCGCCTGACGCAGCAGGCATGGGTGCTGGCGCGGTTCCTTGTGCCGTTGCTGACGTGCGGGCCAGTGTGCGACTGACTGCATGAAAGACGAATTGATGTACGGCGCGGCTATCGCGAAATCGTACTTCGATTTTTGAGGGATGTACATTCACATCCACCAGCGCAGGGTCGAGGTCAAGGCGAAGCACATAGGATGGAAAGCGATCGCCATGTAGTACATCTTGATAAGCCGATCGCACCGCATGCGTGAGTAGCTTGTCGCGTACAAAACGGCCATTCACATAAAAATATTGCGAGTCTGCTCGTGAGCGAGCTGCCGTTGGCAGTCCAACAAAGCCGTGCAAGCTCAGCGGCCCGGCGGCTTCTTCCAGTGGCAGGC
The DNA here is from genome assembly GCA_945867725.1 of Bordetella parapertussis. GTDB lineage: Bacteria > Pseudomonadota > Gammaproteobacteria > Burkholderiales > Burkholderiaceae_D > Pernthalerella. The sequence continues at coordinate 1,986 of CAMBJI010000109.1, read as the reverse complement.
GTGCCTGTGCGAATTCATCGCCCAGAATGTGTGCGCTGCGTTGCTCGAGCGAGCTTTCCTGCCAGTGATCTACGGTCTTGCCGTTGTGGCTTAGGGAAAAGCGCACATCGGGTCGAGCCAGTGCGATGCGGCGAACGACCTCGGCGCAATGGCCGAACTCGGTTTGTTCAGTTTTTAGGAATTTACGACGGGCGGGCGTGTTGAAGTACAGATCCTGCACATCAATCACGGTGCCTTGTGCGCCGGATGCCGGTGATGCCTTGTCAGGCGCGTGGCCGCTGATTTGCCAGGCATGGGATTGCGAGTGACTGCGCGAGGTGAGTGTCAATTGCGAAACGGAAGCGATCGACGCCAGTGCCTCGCCGCGAAAGCCGAGCGTGTTGACGTTTTCCAGATCGACCAAGCTGGCGATCTTGGAGGTTGCATGGCGTGCCAGTGACTAAGGTAATTGTTCAGGCGGTATGCCACAGCCGTTGTCGGTGATGGCGATTCTTTTTACGCCGCCGGCCTCCAGCCTGACCGTGATTTGCGTTGCACCGGCATCCAGTGCGTTTTCCAGCAGTTCTTTGACGACGGCAGACGGGCGCTCAATGACTTCGCCGGCCGCAATCTGCGAAATCAGCTGATCAGGTAGCGGTCGAATGACCCGTTCGGCAGGTGGGGTGGTGTTGGTCGTTTGAGGCATCACTTGATTATACCGAGGGTGGAAGAACGCTTTTCATGTCCGCTCTGTCATGCCATTGGCAGAACCAGCGTGTATCATCGGCGCTTTTTGCGGCTTCTCTCAGGCGGACAATGGAATTTTCACAACTTCTGAGCCTTGTGCTTCATATCGACAAATCGCTGGAGACGATGCTGTTGGCTTATGGGCCATGGGTGTATGCGGTGCTGTTTGTAATTGTGTTTGCAGAAACGGGCTTGGTGGTTTTCCCTTTTTTGCCCGGCGACACACTGTTGTTTGTCGGTGGCGCATTCTGCGCGAATGGCGCGATGCATGCTGGACTTCTGATTGTGCTGCTGGTACTCGCCGCAGTAATAGGCAACACCGTGAATTACTACGTGGGCCGCGCAATTGGTCAGCAAGTCTTTACCCGCAACTATCGCTGGCTGGATAGAAAATCACTGGAAAAGACACACGCTTTCTTTGACAAGCATGGTGGTAAGACGATTGTCATTGCACGCTGGTTGCCCGTGGTGCGTACCTTTGCGCCGTTTGTGGCAGGTGTCTCCGGTATGAGTCTGGCGCGCTTTCAGTTCTATAACGTTACTGGCGCTGTGTTCTGGGTAGTGGTACTGGTGATGGCCGGCTACTTCTTCGGCAATATCCCCGTGATTCGAGATCATCTCAATACCATCGTGCTGATTGGCGTCGCTGCGGCTGTGGTGCCAGTAGCGTTGGGTGCGGTGTGGCGGTTTGTTGCTAAGTTTGGCAAAGGTGGGGCGACGGATGATATCGGTCAGTAAGCCAAGGGCACTGATAGCGGTCTTTGTTTAGGCGACCGTAAAACTTCTACCGTCATCCCAGCGAAAGCTGGGATCCAGCGTCTTTGCATTGCCACTGACAGTGTGTGCTTTTAGGTGATTACTAAGACGAAATGCAGCTATAAAAAATTCCCTGCAAGTGCCGATCAGGTAAGCGGATTCTTCCGCAAGCTCGGATGCTTGACCAGATATTTTTGTATTCCTCGCATCAGCGCATCGGCCATCTTGTCCTGATAACTTTCATCCGTCAGCTTCGCTTCCTCTTCCGGATTTGAAATAAACGCAGTCTCGACCAGAATGCTGGGAATATCCGGTGCTTTGAGTACCGCAAATCCAGCTTGTTCTACCTGCGCCTTGTGCAGGCGATTGATGTTACCGATTTCGCCTAATACAGATTTGGCGAGCTTCATGCTGTCATTGATTTGCGCGGTGGTCGAAAGATCAAGCAGTACGGTGGCGAGCTGCTGGTTTTTACTGCGCAGATTGACACCACCAATCAGATCA
>CAMBJI010000108.1 GCA_945867725.1 Bordetella parapertussis | reverse complement strand
GCACCTCAAGCACCTCAAGTAGCAATGCCGGCTCCCAATCCTTGCAGCGGGGCTCTTATCCACAAGATATAACTGTAAATACCAAGCCTAAGAAAGACGAGATCTCGATCAACGATGAATGGATAAGCACGCACTCCGGAGATACCGACATCTCTATCTACGGCGATGCCTCAAGCGATTCCGATAGCGATGACAGGAACTCAACAAAAGCCATCGCTCAGGGTGGGGCGTTTAAGATGAGTCAAGTACCAAAGAACGCATCGATATACGCAAATGACGACGCCGGTGAAAATGTTCAAGGCAATGTCGATAACGATGTCGGTAACGATGCCGATAACAACGTCGGGAACTCAAAAAATAACCACCCGATGCAGAAATTTCTGCGCGAGCTACAAGAAATACTGCCACCCGCAACGGCACCGGTGGAACCAGATGACGCTGTAGCCGGTGCCTATGATTGTCGGGAGTTCGCCCGCACCATACGCGGCAACTGGAAAATTATTGCGCCGACGCTTACTGCAGCCTCCGGCGTGGCGGCGGTTGCCGTGCTCACCATCGGCGCACGCGGCAGCATAGGCGGTACACAGCTGAGCTTCGGCGCACGCTGGGGGACGTGGATCGCCGGCTACTTGATGACGCAAGCGACCATTATCATCGGTACCACCTGCATACCGAGTTTTCAATGTCGTTGAACAACATGTCCACTACCTACATACCCCCGCCACGTGATCCGGAGGTGGCCGCCATTGTCGAGCAGCTGTCGGAACGGCTGGCTAGCTTGCCGGACGAACTCGAGTGGTTGCAGTCACTCGCGGCGTCAGGCCGTACGCTTGCTGAAGTACGCGGCATATCTACGGATGAGCTCGATGCCTTGTACGGTGTGGGCTACGATCTGTGCAACGAAGGCAGCTTTCACCACGCCTTGCCCATCGCCCTGCAGCTGGTATTGCATGCACCACGCGAGCCACGTTACAGCTTCATGGCCGCCTCATGCCTGCAACGTCAAAACCAGCCAGAACAAGCGATGCTGCTGTTTGCTCAGACCTTGTTGCTGCAACCGGAGGATGCCGCGGCCGCCTATCGCCTGAGCGAGTGCCTGATCGTACTGGATCGTCAGGACGAAGCACATGACTTACTGCTTGAAACCGTGGAGCTGTGTCGCGGAAACGAGCGCTATCGCAGTATTTATGAACTTGCAACGGAACGGCTAGCCACCCTTAAACGCTGAATCGGCACGTTACGCTGATCTGCCCCGGGTAAACGTTTGAAAAATTGATGGCTTCATTATCGTCATTTCGGTGCAAGCTGTTCTGTGGGGGCATGCAGGGAATGTTTAGCGTTGAATACGAAGCTTTATTTTTTAGTCTGCTGATTTAAAAAATTCCGGCAACTCTTCACACAACAAAGGAAAACTTTATATGAGTAAAGCACAACGCAACCAACGCAGTACGGTACCGAAAGACTATGAGTTTGATTTGAATAAATGGAAAATTCGCGAAAGTGGCAACCAGGTCACCCTCACATTCCCGAAGCGTGATTGGAAAGAAGCGATGGCAAGACAAGAAAAGAAGGCTAAATCAACGGACACGACCATTAATCTGGAACCGGTAATGAAAAAAATGAAAGGACAGATGGTCATCAAGATCGTTAATACCGCAGCCGAACAAGCCTTGACCACGCAGCCGGACCCTCGCGATGCAATTCCCCTGACCTATTGCGACAAGACGCGGCGCATCATTGCGCTGGTCGGATTCGTCGTCAGCTCTGCGACGATCCTCGGAGTTCATATGGCAGCCATTGCCGATCGTGTGCCTGGCTTTCAGCCACTTACAATTTTCGACCCCACAAAAGTTCCCGAATCCATAGACAGCCAAATTCGAGATAATCTTCTGGGTATTGGAATGCCTGCCATCGGCCTTATTTTTTTCGGCGTTTGTATGGGGTACTTGGGGATCAGCGTAGCGGAGGATTTCTAGTCAACACGGACGGCGCCAAATCAGTCATTCGGCCTCGCGCTACGGTGGCCGCTATTGTCGAGCAGCTGTCGGAACGGCTGACCACCCTTAAACGCTGAATCGGCACGTTACGCTGATCCGCGCCGGGTAAACATTTGAAAAATTGATGGCTTCATCATCGTCATCCCGGTGCAAGACCGCCAGTGGGCGGATGCCGGGGATGTTTATCGTAAATAACGACGCCGTAAGCTAAAGCCCGCTAGGCTTCAAAAAATCCCAGCATCTCTTCCAATAAAACTTCCGGTACCTGATCCGGAATGAAGTGCCCCGATTGCAGGGCGCGACCGGTAACCTTGCCTTTCGCTTTTGCCTGCCAGTCTTCAATCGGTGAGAACAATCTGCCCACCACGCCGTTGGCGCCCCAAACCACATGCACCGGGCAGCTGATCTTGTTGTGTTCATGATCCTGATCGTGCACCAGATCGATGGTGGATGCCGCGCGATAGTCTTCGCAGCCGGCGTGAATCATGGCGGGATCGCAGAAGCAGCGGCGGTATTCTTCTAGTGCTGCTGGATCAAAAAAATCCGTACCGCCCGAACCCCAGCCGCCTAGCGAATAATCGATGAAGAAACGCGGGTTACCGCCGATGAGTGTCTCTGGCAGTGGTGAAGGCTGCGCGAGAAAGAACCAGTGGTAGTAAGCATCGGCGAAGGGCTTGTCGGTTTTCTCAAACATTGTGCGCGTCGGTGAAATATCAATCAGCATCAGCTGGCTGATATGTTCTGCATGATCCAATACCAACCGGTGTGCCACACGACCGCCGCGATCATGACCACAAACCGCATAGCGTTGATGTCCCAGACTTTGCATCAACTCGGCCATGTCTTTTGCCATCGCACGCTTGGAGTAATTCCCATGATCGGCATCACCTTTCGGTTTTGATGAATCGCCATAACCGCGCAAATCCGGCATCACCAGCGTGAATTTTTCGGCGAGTGCATCTGCGACCTTATGCCAGATCACGTGCGTTTGTGGGTAGCCATGCAGCAGCAAGAGGGGCGGGCCTTTGCCGCCGTGACGAAAATTGATGCGCACGCCATTGACGTCGCGTTGCTCGCGGATGAAATTATTCAGCATTTATAAGCGCTCCAAAAAATCCAACAATCCTTGTAATGCGTGCTCTGCGGTCTGCGCCCTTACTGCGGCGCGATCACCCGTGAACACGAGCCGCTCAGTATGCACGATGCTGCCATGCGCCCACCCAAAACAGACCGTACCCACCGGTTTGCCCGGCACCGCGCCGCCCGGTCCGGCAATGCCCGTGGTGGACAAACTGATTTGCGCATCGCTGTGAGCCAGCGCGCCACGCACCATCGCCGCAGCGACGGCTTCGCTGACTGCGCCGTGCTCGGCAAGCAGCGCTTCGGGCACACCAAGAAACCGGGTTTTTGAGGCATTCGAATAGGTGACCAAGCCGCAGTCAAACCACTCGGATGAGCCGGCGATATCGGTAATCGCCTGAGAAATGCCGCCACCTGTGATGGATTCGCACGTAGCTAACTTCCAGCCGCGCTGCTGAAGGGCGTGCCCTACTTGTGTGGCGAGATTGGTTAGGTGATGCATTCGGGTCTCCTGTGGTGCGGGTTCGGGCGTTGGTATTGCATTGTCATTCACGGCTTCCTATTTTTTATTCAAATTCTGTGGGTGTGCAACGAAAGACGCTGGATCCCGGCTTTCGCCGGGATGACAGTTTTGAGGAGGGCCGTACTATAAATGTCATCTTTAGGTAGGGTAGAGCAGGGTATGCCGAACGCTGCATGAAAAACTCACTCCCCTTGCAGGGCGCGTAATGGCGAGTACGCCATGACCGTCTCGCGGGCAGACCGCCAGCGGTCTGAAACCCCTGCTACATCTTTAGCCGGGATGACAGTTTTGAGGACAACGGTTCTATAAACGTCATCCTATCCCAGGGTAGAGTGGAGGCATGCCGCATGAGACCCTCGCTACCCACTTTTGCGCTGGGGCAGCGGTCGTTGTTGGCGCATCTGTAAAACTACCACCGTCATCCCAGCGCAGGCCGGGATCCAGTGTCTTTGTTTGGTTTTACGAACTCACTGCCAGGATTCGGTACTTGACTAACCACTTACATCGCTCCCACATCCCCTCACACCACCCGCCACAACGCCAGCACCAGCAGCGTAAAAAACGCAGCAATCAAATCATCCCCCATCACCCCAAAACCGTTCTTGTAGCGCCGTTCGAATTGTCTTATCGGTGGTGGCTTGATCATATCGAACGCGCGAAAAATCAGAAACGCTACCAGCTGTGCACCAAAGCTGGCGGGCATCACGAATACCATCACCAGCCAGATAGCAATGATTTCATCCCAGACGATAGCGCCATGATCTGGCACACCCAGCGCTTGTCCAGTTTTGTCGCACAGCCAGATACCCACAACAAATCCGACCACGATGATGGCACCCCACACCGCAGGCGTAAAAAATTCTGGCCAGCGCATCGTCAGTACATAAAAACTCAGCCAGCCAAACAGCGTGCCCATCGTGCCCGGCATGATGGGTGAGAGGCCGCTTCCAAATCCCAACGAGACCCAGTGCACAGGGTGGGACAGCATGAAGTTGACGTTCGGGCGCCGCATCGGCATGCGATAGTTCGTGGCCGCTGGCCCGGACGCTGCATTCAGAGGCGGGGCAGCCGTATCGGCTGAATCAGCTGAATCAGTTGAGTCAGCAGAGTCAGCAGAGTTAGAAGAGTGAGAAGATTCAGGTGAATTAGGCTGCATCAGATATCTTTGCCGAAATGATCGAACGATTGTGAAGTGAAGGGCAGTGACTTGCCCGCAGTATCGAGTATCTGTATGCCCGTACCTAATTTGAGGCGACCAATGCGCGTAACGGGTGTGTTGACTGATGCTGCCGCTGACAACACCGCATCACGTTGCTCAGGCGGCGCAGTAAAACACAATTCGTAATCATCGCCACCGTTGAGCATGTAGTCAGTCTGCTTGTCCGCGAGTTGTTGCGAGAGCGCGGGTCCGGCCGGTAATGACGCTGCGTCAATCTCTGCGCCCAGTTGCGAGCGCACGAGCAAGTGACCAAGATCGCCCAGCAACCCATCCGACACATCAATCGCCGCATGCGCGATACCGCGCAAAGCCATACCCAGTGCGCAGCGTGGCGTGGGCCGGTGCAGTCGTTCTTCTGCCAAGGACAACAATGCGGGCGTTAGTGTGAGCTTACCCTGCAAGACTTCCAGTGCCAGACGCGCATCACCCAGCGTGCCCGAGACCCAGAGATCGTCACCATTCTTTGCGGCATCGCGCCGTAAGGCTTCGTCTACAGGAACGCTGCCCATCACAGTAATACAGAGATTAAGCGGCCCGCGTGTCGTATCGCCGCCGATCAGTCGTATGCCCTCGGCATCGGCCAGCGCAAATAAGCCTCTGGCAAAACCGGCCAGCCAGACTTCATCGGCTGACGGGAGTGAGAGTGCCAAGGTAAAGGCCATCGGTTTTGCACCCATGGCCGCAAGATCGGACAAGTTCACCGCGAGCGCCTTATGCCCCAGCTTTTCTGGATCTGCGCCGGCAAAAAAATGGCGCCCTTCGACCAGCATGTCGGTGGAGATGGCCAGGGTCTGGCCCGGTGGGGGTGCAAGTAAAGCGCAATCGTCACCCACACCCAGTTTCACCACGTTGTCGGGGGCTTGCGGGCGATCGAAATAGCGGGCGATGAGTTCGAATTCAGACAACATAGCGGCGATTGTACCGAAGTACTATCTTGATCAAGCTCTGCGCTCTTGATGCAGCAACTGTTCGACTATCGACCATTTAAGCCATAAACCATCGGTCTGATAAAATCGCAGGTCAATTTCAAGCTGCAATTACGCTGTAAAGTACCCAAGAAAGCTGCCTCGCATGGATTCAGATAAAACACAGAAAGAGATTCGCCAGCAATTCCGTCAGGCTGCCCTCGAGTATCACGAATTCCCCACCCCCGGAAAGATCAGCGTCACCCCCACCAAGCAACTGACCAACCAGCGCGATCTGGCGCTGGCCTACTCACCGGGCGTTGCCGCGGCCTGCGAGGAAATCGCCGCCGACCCCGCCAACGCATTCCGTTACACCGCACGCGGCAATCTGGTTGCTGTCATTACCAACGGCACCGCCGTGCTGGGGCTGGGTAATATTGGCCCGCTGGCCGCCAAGCCGGTGATGGAAGGTAAGGGCGTTCTATTTAAAAAGTTCGCTGGTATCGATGTGTTTGATATCGAAATCAACGAGACCGATCCCGACAAACTCTGCGACATCATCGCGTCGCTGGAGCCGACCTTTGGCGGTATTAACCTCGAAGACATCAAGGCGCCCGAGTGTTTCTATATCGAGCGCAAGCTGCGTGACCGGATGAAGATTCCGGTCTTTCATGATGACCAGCACGGCACCGCCATCATCGTGGGTGCGGCGATCATGAATGGTCTAAAAGTCGTTGGCAAAGACCTGAAGAAATGCAAACTCGTGGTCTCGGGTGCCGGTGCGGCAGCGTTGGCCTGTCTGGATCTAATTGTTGATCTTGGCTTCCCGATTGAAAATATTTTTGTTACCGATCTCGCCGGCGTGGTCTACAAAGGCCGCAAGGAGCTGATGGATCCGGACAAAGAACGCTTTGCACAAGAGACCACCGCGCGCACGCTGGCTGAAGTCATTCCGGGTGCGGATATTTTTCTGGGGCTCTCTGCAGGTGGCGTGCTCAAACAAGACATGGTGCGTGCGATGGGCCCGTGCCCGCTGGTGCTGGCACTTGCCAATCCCACACCAGAAATTCTGCCCGAGGAAGTGCGCGAAGTGCGTGATGATGCCGTCATCGCCACCGGTCGTTCGGACTATCCGAATCAGGTCAACAATGTGCTGTGCTTCCCTTAT
>CAMBJI010000107.1 GCA_945867725.1 Bordetella parapertussis | reverse complement strand
CAAGAGCAGTGCCAGACCGGCGCTGAGGAGTTTTGTGCGTTGACTAATCTGTACGTTGAAATGCAGGGACAAGCGCGCTGACAAAGCCGATGAAAATGCTGATGACAAGGCGGCCCCGAGTCCGCTGCATAACAACACGATGGAAAGCTCACCAACGGAGAGTTGCAAAGCATCGCGTAATGCAGGGATACGGCCAGCCCACGAACCCATGATCAAGCCAAAGCATGCAAACAGTGCTGATAGCGATTGCGTTTGCGGCAGTGCTTGATGGGTTGGTAACGCGATGAAGCTGGGGGAGGGCAGGTAGGCTGTGGGTCGCATGAACAGAGATAGATGATTGCAGTAGAGAACTCAGCTTTGTTCATAATTTGCAGGAATAGTTTCTTGTGAGAATATAAATTCGTACATTGGGTGAGGTACGGTCGAAGCAATTCGGGTGTCGAACTTTATGGGAGTGCGGATTGAAGAGACCCAAAAATTGTCTGGGTCAGATAGAGGTCATGCTGGGACTCGGTGATGTTTCAGAAAAAAATAAGCTATGAAAGTTGGACAAGAAGCAATTTATTGACATGACGCAAATGCATTTTGTGATTCTGAATTAGCCTTCTTTTATTCCGATTTTCGAGCGGTTCATGAACGGTCCACATACGCATTACGATAATCTTAAGGTGACGCGCAACGCGCCACCTGAGGTCATTCGGGCAGCCTACAAGATACTGTGCCAGCAGTTTCATCCCGACCGGCACGATGGACACCCGAAAGCAACCCAGACCTTCCAAATCATTAATGCAGCGTATGAAGTATTGTCAAATCCGGACAAGCGTCGACAACATGATCAATGGATAGCGAAGGCCGAGGCAGTTGAGCAGGCGCGGAGCGCCGAGCGAGTGCCGCCGCACTGGAACGGTCGGGAGCGACGCCGGTCATCCCCTCAAAGATCCGCGCCAAAAACTGCCCACCGTATGCGACCCTTAGTTCATACAAAACGCAGTGGCGTCCTGCAGTGGGTGCTGTATCAGCCACGTGCTTTGGCTTTATGGGCATCGATTGCGTTCACCGGCGTCGTCCTTGTGCTGATTTTTCAGCTCTGAGCGTACGGTTGCGCTTTGTCGCAGGAGGGTCGACTGTCAGACATTGGCAATGAGGTCCCCGTGTTTTCTCGTCAGGTATAGTGTCGCTACGTTCAAAACAAGGCGCAAAACGCTGAATCGCTGCGCCCCATAACAAGAAAGCCTGACACGCATGGCCAACGAGGCAAGCGTCGTGCTGCCCGCGCTGGTTCGCATGGGACTGGCAGCCGCCGAGGAACATCCCGAGATCGTGCCCCTGACCGGTGGCGTCTCTTCGCTCATCGTGCGCGTTGAAACGCGTAACGGCCCTTTGTGCATCAAACAAGCCCTGCCTGAATTGAAAGTAGCCTCTCACTGGAGTGCGCCGCTGGCGCGCAATCATGCCGAGCTGGCCTGGATACGCGAAGTTGCCCAGACCTTACCGCAAGCAGTGCCCGCTATTTTGGGTGAGGATGCGCAGTCGTATTGTTTCGCGATGCAGTGGCTAGCACCCGAGCAGCACCCGGTCTGGAAAATACAGCTACGTGATGGTCATGTCAGTTCGGAGTTTGCAGCGCAGGTGGCGCGTCAGTTGGTAGCGATTCATGCGGCGACAGCGAACCAGCCTGCGCTAGCCGAGCGCTTTGCTTATGACCGTAATTTCTTCGAGCTACGATTAGATCCTTATTTCGGCGCTACCGCGAAAGTGCATGCAGATTGTGCGCCGATGCTGCAGGCATTGATTGAACAGACGGCGAGCAACCGTATTACGCTGATTCACGGCGACATCAGCCCTAAAAATATCCTAGCCGGCCCCGTGGGTCCCATCTTTCTCGATGCCGAGTGCGCGGTGTATGGTGATCCGGCGTTTGATACCGCGTTTTGCTTGACGCACCTGATCGCCAAATGCCTGTGGCGGCCTGCATCGACGGAAGATTATCTGGCCTGTTTCGATGCCTTTACCAAACACTATCTCGCTGGCGTGGATTGGGAAAGCGTCGCGGCCATTGAGGCGCGCATCGCGACACTGCTGGCGGCGATTTTGCTTGCGCGCGTAGACGGTAAATCACCTTTGGAATATCTGACTGAATCGAACCGAGCGCAGCTGCGTGCCTTTGCACGCCGCTGGCTTTTGTCACCCGCAACCAGGCTCGCTGATATGCGCGCCGCATGGAAAGAGGAACTTGCTGTATGAGTACGCGAATTCAATCACTGCAGGCGCGACGTATCTGGGATTCGCGTGGCCGACCCACCGTGGAAGTGGATGTGCATCTTGAAGACGGCACGATGGGTCGCGGTATCGCGCCTGCTGGTGCATCAACCGGCAGCAACGAAGCCATCGAGTTGCGTGATGGTGGTGCGAGCTTTGGCGGCCATGACGTACAGCAGGCAATAGCCAATGTCATGCGCGAGATTGCACCAGCCATCATCGGTCATGATGCGCTCGATCAGCGCGGGGTGGATGACACCTTGATTGCGTTGGACGGTACATCGAACAAAGCGCGGCTGGGTGGCAACGCATTGATCGCGACCTCCATGGCCGTCTTGCATGCAGCAGCTGCATCGCAGCGCTTGCCCTTGTGGCGTTATCTGCTGAACACGACTGCTGCGCCAGATAATCAATCAGTGATCTTGCCGCTGCCGGAAATTCAAATTTTTGGTGGTGGCGCGCACGCGGGTCGTCGTATCGATATTCAGGATTTGCTGGTCATGCCCGTTGGTGCGCAGAGCATGGCAGAGGCGCTGGCGATGGTGGCGGAAGTCTATCGCGCCGCCGGTGATCTGATGGCCGATGCCGGTCGCCGTGCCGGTGTCGCCGATGAGGGCGGCTGGTGGCCTGATTTTGCGAACAATGAAGAAGCGCTGCAAATGCTCACCCGCGCGATTGAGAAAGCGGGCTATCGCCATGGCGAGGTGATGATTTCACTGGATATCGCGGCCTCTGAATTCGGCAGCGGCGGCGTGTATCGTCCGGGTCTGGAGAAGCGTTCGTATGACACTGGCGAGTGGATTGAGGTTTTGCTACGCTGGTTGGCGACGTATCCGATTTTGTCCATCGAAGATCCGGTGGCCGAAGACGATACCGCCGGCATGATTGCATTTACCGCGGCTGCAGGTCACAAGGTGCAGATCATCGGTGATGATTACCTGGTCACCAACGCCGCGCGAGTGCGTGACGCAGCGGCACAGAAAGCCTGCAATGCGGTACTGATCAAACCTAATCAGGCAGGAACGATCAGTGAAACCTTCGATGCACTGCAGGCGGCCAAGGCTTGTGGTTTTTCAACCATTGTCTCTGCACGCTCGGGTGAGTCGGAAGATGTGATGATTTCGCACCTATCCGTGGGCTGGAACGCTGGGCAGCTCAAAGTTGGTTCATTCGCTCGTAGCGAGCGGATGGCGAAGTGGAATGAGCTGCTGCGGATTGAGGAAGCGCTCGGTGGGAGAGCGCGTTATGCGGGTGCGGATGTTTTGCCTTTGATCGGTGGCTGATATCGGATGCTGGTCTGTTGAGGGTTCGAGCGGTTGGTACACAAACAAAGACACTGGATCCCGGCCTGCGCCGGGAGCGAGTGGGGAATTCGGATCGCATGCGACCCGCCCACGCAGCAGTCATCACATGCAGGTGATGACGGTTGGAATTTTACCGTGGCCTCAACAACTACTGTCATCCCGGCGCAGGCCGGGATCCAGCGTCGTTCGTTGTGAGCTAGAAAAAATTTATTTCTCGTGCTGCATCAGCGCCGATGCCGCGTATCAGCCACGCAGCGCTCGCTTCAATAATTTTCCGTTCGCATTTCTCGGCAGCGGACCCTCAGTCAACACCACCTGCTCAGGCACTTTGTAATCAGCCAGTCGCGCCGCACAATGCGCGCGCACCGTGTCCGCAGTCAGCGTTTTGTCGGTCGCGTACAGATACGCATGCACACGCTCGCCAAGAACGGGGCAGGGATGGCCAACTACCGCAGCTTCCACGACACCGGGGACCGACATCAGCACGTTTTCCACTTCAACCGAATAAATCTTGAAACCACCGCGGTTGATCATGTCCTTGATGCGATCGAAGATGCGCACCAGTCCTTGTTCATCCATCGAGCCAATGTCACCCGAACGCCAGCAGCCTTCGGCAAAACCTTTGGCCGTCGCTTCCGGGTTATCCCAGTAGCCCGGCACCACCATCGGGCCGCCTATCCAAAGTTCACCAGATTCACCCGTCGCCACCGGCTGACCTTCGTCATTCATCACGCGGATGTCACCGCAGGGCACCGCAATGCCAACGCTGTCGTTGTGAATCGCGGATAACCCAAGCGGCATGATGGTGGCAGGCGAGGTGACTTCAGTAGAGCCGTAGCAGTTCACCAGTGTGAGTCCGGGCACGGCTTCGGCCAGTGACTGTACGGTGGGCACGGGCATGGGAGCGCCGCCATAACCGCCGACACGCCAGCGGCTCAGATCCAGTGTGCGAAATTCCGGCTGCATCAGACAGAGCTGATACATCGCCGGTACCAGTAGCGAGTAGGTGATGCGCTCGCGCGCGGCGAGTTGAACAAATGCCGCTGCCTTGAACTCAGGCACGATCACCAGCGTGCCGGCCACATGCACCATCACCGCAATCAATGCAATCAGGCCAGTTACATGACTGGCGGGTACGGCCAATGCGGCGCGATCTTCGTGACTGAGTTTCAGCGCGATCTCGAAATGAATCACCGAATGCGCAATATTGAAATGCGTGAGCATTGCGCCTTTGGGATTGCCGGTGGTGCCTGAGGTGTACAAAATGCAGGCACAGGCTTCTTCATCGACTATTGCTGGCGCAATATCGGGCCCGTTGAGCGAGGCGAGTGTCTCGCCTTTGATGCCGGTGGAAATGCGCAGTCGCAGGGCGGGTGCGGTGACCTTGTCCGGAATACGATCAGCGAGATCGTCATCAAAGACGATACCGACGGCACCACATTGTTGAACGATGTAAGCCAGTCCGGGACCTTGCTCGCGGGTGCCGACCGGTACGGCAATCACGCCCAGTTTTTGCAGCGCGAAGAGTACCGATACAAACTCGGCGCGATTGCTGATGAACATGACCACACGCTCGCCGGCTTGCAGACCACGCGCTGCTAGTCCATGCGCTATGCGATTGACCTCAGCGTCAAGTTGTTGATAAGTCCAGCGTTGATCATTGCAAGCCAGTGCTTCGTGGTCAGGGCGTGTCGCGACCGCTTGCGAGAACATCGCATAAAACGAAGGAGGGCGAACCGTAAAACAGCGCAGCGAACGGTCACCGAAGTGTGTCTCGGTGCGCGTATCGGGCAGGGTGATGTGATGACGCCAATCGATCATGCGAAAAATCGTGAGCGCGAGAGTTTCATGAAGATCAGCTAGCCGGCGAATTGGCACCACGCTCGATGACAATTTCTGCGTCGAGCAGCTTACGTGAATGATTCAGATCAGATTGTGCAATCAGCACCGAGAGCTCGCTGCCGCGCAGACCGGCGATGACTTCAGATAAACGAGCCGAGAGTGCCGGGGCCACACCTTCGAAGGGCTCATCGAGCAGTAGTAGACGGGTACCGATAGCCAATGCACGTCCCAGTGCGACGAGTTTTTGCTGACCACCCGAGAGCAGCAGCGCGCGTCGCTCGCGCATGCCGTGCAATTCGGGCAGGACCTCGTAGACGAACTTCAGACGCGGCCCCGTGTTGGCCATTTTGGAAGCCCACAGCGGGATCAGAATATTTTCTTCTACGGTCAGTTCAGGTACCAAGCCGCGATCTTCAGGCATGTAGCCTATGCCCATGGCGGCACGTGCATGGCGTGGCAGGGATGATAAATCCAGATCATCAAAACGAATCGAGCCGCTGGTCAGTGGCAGGTGACCCATGATCGCGCGCAGCGTCGTGGTTTTGCCGGCGCCATTGCGACCGATCAAACCAATCATCTGTCCCTGACTTACCTGCAGCGACACGCTGCGCAGAACCTGCGCGGACTGTATTGAAACGGCGATGTTGGTAATCTCAAGCATGATCTTGCGCTTCGCTGAAATCGCCGGTGACGTAGCGTTTGACATCGCCCATGGCCAGTGCCTTCTGGGGTACATCGTCGGCGATGATGCGACCACTGTAAAACGCGACCACGCGGTCGGCGTAGCGTTCTACGATATCCATGTCATGTTCAACAAAAAGTACGGTCACATTTTCTTGGTTGAGCGCACGCATGACCGTGTCCATCATCGGAAATTTTTCGTCGGCAGAGACGCCCGATGTAGGCTCGTCCAGCAGTAGCACTTTAGGCTGGCGCGTTAAGGCCATCGCGATATCCAGCAGTTTGCGTACACCGCCGGGTAGTTCGCCTACCAGTCGATCTTCATGTGCAGCCAACTCGAAACGCTCGAGCATGGATTGCGCGCGTTCGATCGCAGCAGTATTTTTTGCAGGTCGCCAGAACGATAATGCGCCCTGTTGCGATGCGATCGCTGCGAGCATGTTGTCCAGTACCGAAAGCTCCTTGTAAAGCTGAGGTATCTGAAAAGAACGCGCCACACCCATGCGGGCAATTTGTCTTGGTTCGAGTCCAACGATATCGTCACCGTCGATCAGAATCTGGCCAGCATCGGGCCGGATGTAACCCGTAAGCATGTTGACGAACGTGGTTTTGCCGGCGCCGTTACTGCCGATCAGACTGACGCGTTGACCCTGAGGTATGTCGAGATGAATGTCGGCAGCCGCAGTGACCGCGCCAAAGTTTTTTTGTACGCCGCGCGCGACGACGGCTGAGCATGGCGCTGTCATGTTGCCGCCCCTTTCTGCCGGGTGGACGCATAACGTGCTGTCCACAAGGAGCCGATGCCGCTGGGCAGAAAACGGATCACCGCCAGCAGGAATAA
>CAMBJI010000106.1 GCA_945867725.1 Bordetella parapertussis | reverse complement strand
TACTAAGGAAAGAACAGACATCAGGTGAGACTTACCAGTGCCGTAGTTGCCGACCACCAGCACACCCAGGTGATCGACAGACTCGTCAAAGGAGATCTGTGGAATCATTTGTTTGGATATCCGCTCCGCCATGTCGTCCGACATAACGTAGGTCGCTACGAGCTTCTTAGCCTCATCTGGTCGATTGGCGTCGAGAAGTTGGATTACCGATTCGATTGGTTCGAATTGAATGAGATCGCCATAGCGCATGTTGTTCTCTCTTTTCTTTTACTGAATATGAAAGGGGACCAAGCCAGCAAGGCTGTAGTCCTGGTGTTCTGGATGCCCCATGTCGGCATAGGTCAGGCGGCCTGTTTTTGCATCCCCTTGCAACTGGCCCGGCCAAACTGCAACGACGCGTCTCGAATGGGCGTGGCGCTTGAGTAGTTCTAGCGGGTCTAGCTGAAGTGATCTGTCGAACAAGATTTCAATGTTGTCCATCAGCAAAATATCGCCAGTGGCATGCTGATCGGCCAGTTCCCGCAGTATCGAGGCTGTCTGCAAATGGCGTTGTCTCTGCGGTATGCCCGCGAGACGAGCGCCCAATAGAGCCCCAGTATTGAGCGGCTTGACACCCTTGTTCTTTGCGAGGGATCGCAGTAATGCCGTCTTGCCTGAGCTTGGTGCACCAATTAGCAGGACGAGTTTGCTCTGGAGTGCGCCGATTTCATCGACTAGGCGCAGTAGCTGCAAGGAAATGTCGAGCGTTGTCATTGGCTTGCCTCTAAGCTTGCGTATCCGGGAGCCAAAGCAGCGCTTTCAACGCCGTAAAGTGTTTGTGAATTCTTCAGCCAAAGATGGTGCTCTTTGGGGTCCAAGGTCTGCTTGGTAGAGCAATCAACTGACCAGCGTCTCAAGGCATAACCGACGAGTGGAGCTCGCATGTCAAGCGCCAGCATGCCGTTGTGAATCATGAAGTCGGCCTCGATCGCCTTGGGGTGGGCAATGCCTGGGTGGGGCACCAGCTCGATATGGACCAGTCGTGCCCACTGCACATCTGACTCTATTTGTTCTTCGACTGGGATGGGCTGCTCAATGGCCTTGGCTTTGACGATTCGTGTCAATGCAAAGTCAGCAAAGCGGCCTCGCTCACGGTCATATGCGCGCAAATGCCAACGTAGGCCAGTGTCTGCCAAGGCTAGAGGGCACAGCGTCTTTGTTGACGCTCCTGAGCTTAATGACAGGTAATTGACCTTGACTTGGCGTCTGCCAGCGATGGCGCGGGTAAGTGTTGCCAGCGTTTCAATGTCGGGCTTGACAAGGTCGCTGGCGCTTTCACAGGGTACGGTGCGCTTGAGCTTTTGGTCGATGTTGTCGCCAAAGCCTGCGCGGAACCAGCTGAGCACACGCTCGGCTGAGTGCTCAAACAGCGGGGTAAAGCGGTCGGTCGTTGCGTATTTTCGCTGACCTGCATCATAGAAGAGGTTCAGTGGAGCCAGACGGCGGTACGTGCTCAGGTCGCGTGCCGAGGCGGCAGGCTTGACCCCAAATCGTCGCTCAATGTCCGCGCGAGTCAGATCGCCGCAGAAGAAGGCTTTGACTTCAATGTAGAAAAGTCGCTCTCTTTGCGTCTGCGTCAGGTCGTCAAGTGCAGCAGCGACTCGTTTGTTGACCACGGATTTATCTCCATCTTATTTGCTCGTATTCCACTCTAGCATATTCAATTACTACACTTAATCATTTTGATGCAGATAAGCGGCATTGGTGCTAGAATTTTTTTTAGAGCGATCATGTGAGATTCAACCGCCTCGCCCGAAATCATCACTTTTAATCCTGCCAAGACTCAAGTGCAGCCAAAAAGTCCTTGACCGTCCTGCTTGAAAAGGTCGCGGCGAGACGTCCAGTAACGCCGCCTCTTCGCAGTCGCCGTTTAGCTTGCTCGACCTTGTGACACCAACTGGCATCAAGCAGAATGAAGTCTCCAATAATTGCGCCCGGACTCGCATGGATGTAGTCCATCGTGTCGTTGTCATCGAACACGTACTCAGGATTGATATTAGGTTCTCTCAATAGCTCGCTATTTAAAGCATGCCGCAGTGTCATTCCAGGTCTGGGCGTGAACTTTTTTGCGGCATCGTGTAACTGGGGGTCTTGGACAATAGCCATTACTGCATCGGAAACGACTTTCTTCAAATCAGCGAAGAGCGGCTCAAGTTCTTCCCTGTGTTCAATTGCATCTTGCAGGAACCTATGGGTATTCCAACGTCCCCCAGTAATCCTCGCGCGTTCTCCCAAGTCGCGCAAGACCCAGTGCTCCTCGGGTGCATCGGCATTGTTCTCTGCTCCCTCTTGTTGGTGGTAGCCTTTATCGATGGTCGTGTCCGCGACGTGAAGATGGGGAATGGCGCGGAGCAACAAAGCCTCGGCTCTGGCTGCCTGCTCAAGGTCAGACATCGCCGTAAACTCCATTAGGTTCGCAGTGGAAAATAGCCAAGTGCCACCCGAGCGGTGCAATGCAGTAATGAATCGATTCTGCAAAGCCATATCTTGAGAAAAAAGCCGTATCGCCCAATGATCTAAGTAGACAACAGGACGTACAAGGGATTGGGAGAGGCGGAATCCTCCAAGACCGTTGGGTGTGATGG
Source organism: Bordetella parapertussis (assembly GCA_945867725.1). GTDB lineage: Bacteria > Pseudomonadota > Gammaproteobacteria > Burkholderiales > Burkholderiaceae_D > Pernthalerella. The sequence continues at coordinate 4,348 of CAMBJI010000106.1, read as the reverse complement.
TCATCGCCATGCCCCATTGTGAACCCAACACTACGAAAATCAACCGCAAAACATTTGCGGCTAAGCTCGTGGGAACTCTACACTTTCAAGGATATTGGCCGGCGCGTTGGCAACCTGAAGCGAAACCAGCTTCTTACCGCCAGCAACCGACTGACGGCCAACTTCCAAAAAACCGAACGCTCGGTGGAATCGTGCAAACGCAGGGTTAGGCGGATCAATGTCGTACTCACAGGTCACGACAGGCACACCAGTCGCTATGGCATGTGCGAAAGCCGCTTCGTACAGCACACGACCAAGCCCTAGTCCCTGAAGCGCACCTGAGACGACGACGCGGTCAACATACATGAACCGTTCATGCCGTCCCAGGAACCATTGGTAATTGACGCTGTCGTAGTTCTCACCCTCGCGCAAAGCAAGAACGAAGGCGGCCACCTTCCCATCGATTTCGATTACCTGATGAAGGCAGGCTTGCTGGTGCAGAACATCGAGTCGGTCTCGCGTGAGCGGACTGAGGAACCGTTCTGCCTCGAAATTCAATGCCAGCACTGACTCAAAGTCGGCTGGATTGGCTGCACGAATTTTCCAGAGATCGGCGTTCGGGGCCGCCGAGGTGGTTGTTCGTGACGAGCTCATGCAGAGACGCTAACTTTGGTTTTAGAGCGGACTTGTCACGCGCTCGGATGTGGCGCCTGACGACCCTTCTCAGAAAGCCGTGACTGCAGAAACACCGCATTCCGGTGGAAATCCAGAAAATTCCTCTGCCCATCAGAAAATCCGCCCACATTGACCACCCGCTCCGTATCCACGCCCATGCGTTGCAAGGACGGGCGGTGCGCGACAGGAGAGATGATCAGGCGGCCATTGTTCTCGAAACCGATGAAGCCACGGTCAAAAAGATGGTCAATGCTCGGCGTGAGGAGTAGGCCGTTTTCTCCATCCAAGCGCTCTTGATTGGTCGAGTCGCGCCAGGGTTTGCAATGACTGGCCACCAGGTGCACAGGGTTCTCGACGCCCGTGAGGCGGCACCTGGTTTCAATTTTGCTGACTCGCTCCTTGAAGAGCCCCTGACCCACCCTAGCTCGGACAATAGCCTCGCGCTCGGTCTCACGAACGGTGGTGTCGGCGACGATGTCCAGTTCCAACTTGCGCTCCCAGAAATCCAGATCATCTGATGCCACCGGCATCACGCTTTGAGCGGCAAGCGCCAATTGAGGCGCCTCGCGCCCGATAAGCCCCATCAGGACTTCAGCAAAGGGCGTCGGCAATTCGGTTAGGTAGACCGACTGCAAACCATTCCCGCTCGACTGGAGGGGCGAGTACCGATCTGGGAGAACGGGCCCCAAAGCGCCCATGTGGTCCTTGGGGCGGATGGTGTTTGACAGCTCGGTGAACTTGACCTTCACTCGCCAGCCGATGTTTTCCCAATTCTGTCCGGCATTGCCAAATTCGAGTGGCTTGGGACTTTCCCAGCAGTAAGACTGCGCAATGCCGATGGCAATGATGCGGGTGTCTTTGAATGAAAATACCAGGTCGCCAGGAGCCACCTCCCGCATCGACTCATAAAAGGGGTTGCGTGCACCATTGGCGTTGCGCTTGGGCGACCAGAGATAACCGCCCTGAACTTCATGGCGGTAGGTCTGATTCTGATTGACCCACCAGTAGCGCATTTTTTCTCGATCTCTCCGGCGCAACCATTATCCAGGTTCAGACCATCTCCTTCTGCGCGCTACGATGTCGCCATGGACCAGCAGACCGCCGACTTCTATGAAACCAATGCCGCGTCGGTCGCGCAACGGTACGAGGCCGTTCAGAGTCCGGTGGCGCATCTTTTTCCCTTGGCTTTCCCTGAAAAATCACGCGTCTTGGACATCGGCTGCGGCTCCGGAAGGGACATGGCTTGCCTGGCGGCACAGGGCTTCAGTGCTTTTGGGCTGGAGCCCAGCGTTGGTTTGCGTTCAGCAGCACTCGCCAGCCACCCTGAACTGGAGGGGCGAATTGAGGCAGCAGGCTTGCCTGATATCGGACAGGCCTTCGAGGGCCAGTTTGACGGAATTCTGTGCAGCGCAGTGCTGATGCACGTGCCCAACACCCAGTTGTTTGATGCGGCGTTGAGCATCCGGGCCCTCCTCAAACAACACGGCCGTCTGTTGATTTCCCTTCCGCTGTCGCGTGGCGAAGAACATCACGATCAGCGAGACGGCAACGGCCGCTTGTTCACGCCCTACGCCCCAGAAGAGATCACGCTGCTGTTTGAACGCCTGGGCTTTCAGCTGATCGGTCGCTGGGACAGCGGTGATGCGCTACTGCGAGCCGGCACCAGCTGGTACACCTTGCTGCTGGAACTACGTAATTCTGGCGCCCAGCGGCCCATTGACCAGATCGAGACCATCCTGAACCGGGACCGCAAGGAAGCCACCTACAAGCTGGCACTTTTTCGTGCCCTGGCACAGATCGCCACCCAGGAGTCCCGACGTGCTGTTTGGCTGGGCAATGGTGAGATGGGGGTGCCAATCCAGCGGGTCGCTGAACTATGGCTGCAATATTTTTGGCCCATTTTTGCAGCGGAAAAGGTGGTTCCGCAATCCCAGGCCGAAGGTGCCAGCGGTAAACCGGTCAAATTTCGTGCGGCTTTGACCGATCTGATAGCCAGCTTCGCAAACCAAGGCGAACACGGAGGTCTGTCTTCATGGCACCTGGCCTGGTCCACCAACCGATTGGACGCCCAGACTCGGACGCAGCTGAGCATCGTGCTCAAGACGATTGCCGCCACCATCCGGGACGGGCCAGTGACGTTTTCAGGGGGCGCACTGGACACGGGTCCGGTGTTTCGGTTTGACGCCAAGACGCGGCTGATCGTGATGCAAGCCGACCTGTGGCGCGAGCTCTGCCTGCTCGGGCATTGGATCGCCGATGCAGTGGTCGTTCGCTGGGCGGCACTGACTCAAAAGTTTGCTTACCGACAAGGCATCACCGCAGGTGATGTCCTTCCCTTGCTGTTGGCTCAACCCGAACCCCAAAGGGCTACGGCTCTTGCCCGTCAGGTATACCAGGCCGCAGGGATCTCCCGCTGCACCTGGTCGAATAAGTCCTTGCGCTCGGACTTCGCCGTCGACCATGTCATTCCGTTTGCACTGTGGGGCAACAACGACCTTTGGAACCTGGTGCCGGCCGACCCCAAGACCAACGGCAGCAAGTCAGACAAGCTGCCTGCGACTGCGCTGCTTCACAGCAGGCGGTCAGAGATACTGGTGAATTGGGAATGCCTGCGCGCAGAGCTTCCCGAACCATTCGACCGGCAAGCGCAGCACTTGCTGGGCAAGCCTCTGGCGGCACACGGTGCCTGGAAAGCAGACCTGTTCTCAGTAATGCGGGAGGCCATTGAAATGACGGCAATCCAGCGAGGGGTTGAGCGGTGGCATCCTGGTGGAGCTTCGGCCCCCGCAGAACTAGGGATAGGGTAAGGTCAGTGTCGATCTTTGGAGTCGGGGATGTCCACAAAAACCTTTACCAGCGGCCGCATCAGGACGACCGGGCACGACGCAGGCTCCGGTCAGTTGGACCTTCACTGGGACAACGGGACGGTCACAGCTTACAAAAAGGTGCCCGTGGAGGCCTGTCGGCGGCTGTGTAGCGCGCCGCATCCAGCGAACTACTGGGAGGACAGAATCGCCGAGGATTACCCTAAAGCGACGCCTAAAGAGCAAGCTTCAGGCTCAGACCCAGCGCAAGCGTTCAATCGATTGCTTGGGGATGCGCAAAGAGATGGCGCACACCCATCCAACTTGACGCCACCTGTGAGTTTCATACCAACCGTCCAAGCTGGGCGTTAATGAACCTTAGGCAGACCGTCCTTCAGTGTTCGCCACAGCGCCGTGATGATCACCTCCGAGGCATCATCTGGGTGTCTTTTCCCAGTTTCCAGCAGCAATGCCTTATTGCCCTTCCAACGACCCACGCTATTTCTGACCCACATCCCGAGGCTACGGTGCAGGCCACTCAAGTCACCCTCCTCCATCTTCGTGATCTGGACCAACTCCTCCGGGGGGACCATGCTTTGCAATAGCCTGACGGCTGCCTCAATGGAGGTGGGGTAGTCTGGACTAACGGGCTCGCCACTCATCTTTTTTTGCATTTGGTATCCCTCTCATTACGCCAGGCAATATGGCGAAAAAGGGCAATATACGTCGCCCATGCTTTCAGTGCCGGGTAAGCCAAGTGACCTCTGATTACCAATTGCTCGACATCCGCATCGCGCATTCAGCCCTCTCCTCCACCTTTGACCAACCATCCGTCCAGCAGTTGCCCCACGTACTCCTTGCCCAGCATGTGCCCTGCATCCGGCACTACG
>CAMBJI010000105.1 GCA_945867725.1 Bordetella parapertussis | reverse complement strand
TGATGCCGTGTATTCCACCGAGCCGCTGCGTCATCCGGAGGTGTGTGTGACGGATGAGGATGCGCCCGGTATTACCGGGCTTAATTGCGCAGGCTATGGCTCGGCAGTTGTGGTGACTGCGAGCTTTGGTTTTGTCGCTGCAGGGTTTGTGTTGCGCAAGCTGGCTGAGAAAGCAGTCTGATATTTATTCTATGAGTCGCTTTCTCAGCGACACATAGCGCACACTGCAGAGCGTCAGAGCGTGGTCCGACGTAATCGCAGCGCATTGGCAATCACCGATACCGAAGACAAGCTCATCGCCGCACTGGCAATCATGGGGGAAAGCAGCAGGCCAAGCCAAGGGTACAAGACACCTGCGGCAATCGGCACACCCACAAAGTTGTAAACAAAGGCAAAGAAAAGATTCTGTCGAATATTGCGCATTGTTGCGCGCGACAGTTGCCTTGCTTTGACGATGCCACGCAAATCCCCTTTGACTAGCACAATGCGAGCACTGTTCATCGCGATGTCGGTGCCGGTACCCATGGCAATACCCACACTAGCCTCCGCCAATGCCGGCGCATCGTTGATACCATCACCTGCCATCGCAACGATCTTTCCTTGCTGCTGCAGTGTCTGCACATGACGGTATTTGTCTTCAGGTAGAACTTCGGCATGTACGGTATCGATCCCAAGTTCTGCCGCCACAGCGCGTGCGGTTGTTGCATTGTCACCCGTCAGCATCACGATCTTCACCCCTTCTGCATGAAGTTGGCGTATCGCCTCGCGGGTTTCAGGCTTGATCGTGTCGGCAACGCTGATCAAGCCGGCAAATTTTTTCTCCACTGCGACGAACATCACCGTATGTCCCATTGCGCGTAATTCATCAGCTTTCGCTGCGAGGGGCGTGATATCGATGCCGGCTTCCTTCATCAGCAGTGCATTGCCGAGCAAGACCGCATTGCCATCAATGTTGCCACGCACACCTTTGCCGGTGATGGCGCTGAAGCCGGTGACAGGTAAGAGCGGCAAGCTCTGTGCTTTCAAATGCGCCAGGATGGCGTGCGCCAGCGGATGCTCGCTCATCTTTTCTAGCGCCGCTGCCAGCACCAACACATCGGCTCGTGCGAAACCTTCACTGGCGACGATTTGCTGCACCTTCGGTGCGCCTTCGGTCAGCGTGCCTGTCTTGTCCACGATGAGCGTATCGATTTTTTCCATCAGCTCCAGCGCTTCGGCATCCTTGATGAGTACACCTTCATGCGCACCGCGACCAATACCAACCATGACCGATATCGGCGTCGCTAGCCCCAGCGCGCACGGGCAGGCAATGATCAGTACCGACACCGCTGCCACCAGTCCATTCGCTAGTCCCGGTGCCGGTCCCACGATCGCCCACACCAAGAAAGCCAGTACGGCAGCGCCAATGACTGTCGGTACAAACCAACCCGATACGCGATCCGCCAGCTTTTGTATCGGTGCGCGTGAGCGTCCAGCTTGATTCACCAATTGCACAATTTGCGAGAGCAAGGTATCTGCACCGATTTTTTCAGCACGCAACACAACGGTACCGAGCTGATTGACCGAGCCTGCGATGGCTTTGCTGCCGACGAGTTTTTGAACAGGCATAGCTTCACCCGTCAGCATGGACTCATCCACCGTTGACTCACCCTCGGTGACGATACCGTCGACCGGTATGTTGCTGCCGGGACGAACGCGCAGCAGGTCACCGATCTGTATCTGATCCAGCGACACTTCGCGCTCACTGCCATCGGCGGTAATTTTTACGGCCGTCGTCGGTGCCAGCGCAAGCAGAGATTTCACGGCCTCATTGGTTCGGAATCGGGCGCGCAATTCCAGCACCTGTCCCAGCAACACCAGCGAGACGATGACAGCCGCTGCCTCGAAATACAGCGGTGCCATGTCATGCATTCGGAATGCGTCAGGCAGTACCTGAGGAAAGAGCAGTCCGATCGCACTGAACAGCCAGGCCGCCATGACACCCATGGCAATCAGACTGAACATATTCAAATGGCCGCTCTTGAATGAGCGCGCGCCGCGTTCGAGAAATGGCCAGCCAAGCCAGAACACGGCGGGTGTCGCAAGCAGCCCCTGCAGCCAGGCATGCACCGTGTGGCCCAGCAGCGCCGCGCTATTGATACCGATCAGTTCACTCATGCTCAAGAACAGCAGTGGAAGCGACAGCGCAAGACTGAACCAGAAGCGGCGCGTCATGTCGTCTAGCTCGGTGGTGTCTTCTTCCATCGTCGCCTGCATGGGCTCGAGTGCCATGCCGCAGATAGGGCAGCTGCCGGGCCTCTCAATGACTCAAAGACTAATTTTCGAGACTCATTGCAAAAATTAAGTTTTTGCTAAATTCGAGTTAATTAGGAGGAGTGTAAGTCTTGACGTGTTAGTGGTTAATGCGAACGATCCCGGCGGCCTGCGCCGGGATGTTATCTAGATGTATAAACAGTCATTATTTATCGTTAAGCCAATACTGTGAAATTTGCACGACAAATATGGCTTGGAGCGAGAGACGTCGTGCTTTAATTTACACGGACATTTATTTCTCTCGCTGCACCTGACTACTACGCAATCGGCTCGAGTAGTGTTGCTTTCATGCGGGATGTAAGCAGCTTACCCTTGCGTGCGCGCTTGCCGAAATGATGCGCAAGGTCAGCGCCGCTCAGCGTGGCCTCTTGTGGCTTGCCACTGCGGGCATTGGTACCCAGGATGCGTACACCTTTTTTCGAGATGGGCTGTGCAGCCAGCAATTTTTCTTTCGGATCGAGATCCATCAGCGTTACGCCACGCCCGCCACTGGCCTGAGTCTTTATCTCGTCCATGCCAAAGACCAATAGTCGGCCCTGTTCCGATAGGCAGACCAGTGCGCTGGCTTGCTTACCGATGATGGAGGGCATCACGGGCTCGTCACCTTCATCCATGCTCATGAAGGATTTACCGCCCTTCTGGCGACTGATCATGTCGCCGGCTTTGGCAGAAAAACCAAAGCCGCCCGTCGATGCGAGCAGTAATGGTGTTTCGGGTGTCCCGGCAAAATAATGTAAAAGACGCGTGCCGGCTTCTGTTTCTACCAGCGTGGTCATCGGTACACCGTCACCGCGTGCTCCCGGTAACTGCGATACGGGGACTGAATACACGCGGCCATTGGAGCCAAAGGCAAGTACGTGGTCGATGGTGCGGCACTCAAACGTCGCATACAGTGCATCGCCTGCCTTGAAAGTGAATTGCTGCGTGTCATGGCCATGACTCTGACGTGCGCGTATCCAACCTTTCTGCGATATCACCACGGTCACGGGTTCGTCGATGAGCTTGGTTTCTGCGACTGCTTTTTCCGCTTCTTTGATCAACGTACGTCGCGCGTCGCCATATTGTTTTGCGTCCGCATCGATTTCCTTGATGATGAGTTTCTTCATCGAGGCTGGGTTATCTAGCAGCTCCTGTAGCGTGGCTTTTTCCTTGCGCAGCTCAGCGAGTTCCTGCTGCACCTTGATAGCTTCCAGCCGTGCGAGCTGGCGCAGACGAATTTCCAGAATATCTTCCGCCTGCCGTTCAGAGAGTTTGAACGCCTGCATCAGTGCCGGCTTGGGTTCGTCGGACTCTCGGATGATCTTGATGACTTTATCAATATTGAGTAGTACTGCTTCACGACCCTCCAGAATGTGAATGCGATCATCAACTTTGGTGAGTCGGTGTTGCGTGCGACGAGTGACCGTGCCGAAGCGGAAGGCGATCCATTCGCGCAGAATATCGCCCAGACCTTTTTGACGCGGCTTGCCATCGTTACCGATCATGACCAGATTCACGCCGACATTGTTTTCCAATGAGGTATGCGCGAGCAGCAGATTGCTGAATTCTTCCTGATCCTGATTTTTGGATTTTGGCTCAAACACTAAACGTACAGGTGCTTCACGGCCGGATTCATCACGTACCGTATCAAGCACGGCGAGGATGGCTTGTTTGTTGGCCATCTGGTCGGGTGACAAGCTCTTTTTTCCCAGTTTGATTTTGGGATTGGTGATTTCTTCGATTTCTTCCAGAATTTTTTGCGACGAGGCGCCGGGTGGCAGTTCAGTGACCACCAACTGCCATTGTCCACGGGCGAGCTCTTCGATTTTCCAGCGTGCGCGAATCTTGATGCTGCCACGTCCATTCAGATAGATCTCGCTGACAGTGGTATCAGGCGTGATGATCTGGCCACCACCAGGGAAATCCGGGCCGGGTACCAGCGCTATCAGTTCTTCATGCGAGAGCTTGGGATTTTTGATCAGTGCAACAGCGGCCTGCGCGATTTCATTCAGATTGTGGGATGGGATTTCCGTGGCAAGACCCACAGCGATACCCGAGGCGCCGTTAAGTAAAACGAAGGGTAGACGTGCTGGCAGCAGTTTGGGTTCTTCGGTCGAGCCATCGTAGTTAGGCTGAAAATCTACCGTGCCCATATCGATTTCATCGAGCAGCAAACGCGATATGGGTGTTAGGCGTGCTTCGGTGTAACGCATTGCAGCCGCACCATCACCATCGCGTGAACCGAAATTACCGTGACCATCGACCAACGGGTAGCGCAGCGAAAAACTTTGCGCCATGCGCACCATGGCGTCATACACCGATTGATCGCCATGCGGATGCAGTTTGCCGAGTACATCACCGACGACGGCTGCTGATTTACGTGGCTTGGCGGCTGGATCAAGTCGGAGCTGGTCCATCGCGTAGAGGATGCGTCGCTGTACCGGTTTCTGACCGTCGCACACGTCGGGTAGTGCGCGGCCTTTGACGACGGAGATCGCATAGTCGAGGTAGGCGCGCTCGGCGAAGGTCGCCAGTGTCAGGGTCTCGCCGCTCTCATCAGCGGCGGATTCGAAGAGATTTGTCTGGCCTGTCATTTTTTTAATCGAAGTTTTTTCGTGTTTTTCGAAAGTCACTGGATCCCGGCTTTCGCCGGGATGACGATTGAAAAGCTGTTGGACTCAAAATCCTCTTCCGGGTGGAATTTAGGACCCAGTCTGTGCCAGGATCATGTTTGAAGAGCTGTCAGCCTCAAAATCGTCATCCCGGCGAAAGCCGGGATCCAGCGTCGTTGAATCAACTTAAATATCAGCCTCAACTTCATTCCCATGTTCCTCCAGCCAGGAACGACGCGCTGCCGCTTCGCCTTTGCCCATCAACATGGTGAAGCGGTCTTCCGAAGCTTGCAGGCTTAACTCGCCAAGCGACACAGGCAGCAAGCGACGGGTGTCAGGATTCATGGTGGTTTCCCATAACTGATCCGCGTTCATTTCACCCAGACCCTTGAAGCGCGCAATACTCCATGCACCGTCTTTGACGCCGTCTTTACGTAGTTTATCTTCGATCGCTTCCAGTTCGCCGCTGTCGAGGGCATACATTTTTTGCGCGGGTTTTTTTCCGCGCGCCGGTGCATCAACGCGATACAGCGGTGGTCGGGCGATATGGATATGACCACGTTCGAGCAACTTGGGAAAATGACGGAAGAAGAGCGTAAGCAGCAGCACCTGAATGTGCGAGCCATCAACATCGGCATCTGACAGTATGCAGATGCGTCCGTAACGCAGGCCGGATAAATCCGGGTTGTCATTTTTTCCGTGCGGGTCAACGCCGATCGCGACGGCAATATCGTGAATCTCGTTATTGGCAAACAAACGGTCACGCTCGGTTTCCCAGGCATTGAGTACTTTGCCGCGCAGCGGCAGGATGGCCTGAAATTCTTTGTCACGACCCATCTTGGCCGAGCCGCCAGCCGAATCACCTTCGACCAGAAAGATTTCATTGCGGCTCAGGTCGGTGGATTCGCAATCAGTGAGCTTGCCAGGCAAGACGGCAACGCCCGATGATTTTTTCTTTTCTACTTTTTGTGCTGAGCGCAAACGACTTTGCGCCTGACGGATGACCAGTTCGGCGAGTTTTTTGCCGTAATCAACATGCTGGTTCAGCCACAGCTCTAGCGAGGTGCGCGAGTAGCCGCCAACTAATCGCACGGCATCGCGCGAGTTGAGGCGTTCTTTGATCTGCCCCTGAAATTGCGGATCAAGTACCTTCGCCGACAACACAAAAGAAGCACGCGCAAATACATCTTCGGGCAATAACTTCACGCCCTTGGGCAGTAGTGAGTGCATTTCAACGAAGCTTTTAACGGCACCGAACAAGCCTTCGCGCAATCCGGATTCATGCGTGCCACCGGCCGGCGTGGGAATCAGATTCACATAAGACTCACGAACCACATTACCGTCTTCGGCCCAGGCCACGACCCACGCTGCGCCTTCACCTTCAGCGAAGCCTTCGGCATCAGGGGTTGCATACTGTTCACCCTCGAACAGGGGAATCAGTGTGTCACCACTGCCCGACTGCGACAACGCTTCAGTCAGGTAGCCGCGCAGGCCTTGTTCATACATCCAGGTTTGCGTCTCGCCGGATTTTTCTTGAGTGAACGTGACTTTGACGCCAGGCAGTAACACGGCCTTTGAGCGCAGCAGTCGTTGCAGTTCGGCCACCGAGATGGTGGGCGAGTCAAAGTATTTTGGATCGGGCCAGACGCTGACCCGAGTACCGGATTTTTTATCGTCTTTGCCAGCGGCACGTGATTTCAGTTTAGAGGTGAGGTCGCCACCGGAGAAGGCAATCGTGTGTACACCATTGCCTTTGTCATCCTTGCGCCAGACGGTGATTTCCAGTTTGGAAGACAGCGCATTGGTGACAGAGACACCAACACCGTGCAAACCACCCGAGAACGCATAAGCGCCGCCCGAACCCTTGTCGAATTTTCCACCAGCGTGCAAACGGGTGAAGACGATTTCTACCGTAGGTACTTTTTCTTCCGGATGCAGGCCGACCGGGATGCCGCGGCCATCGTCTTCGACGCTCACGCTGCCATCCTTGTGCAGGGTGACGAAGATATTCTTGCCATGACCACCGAGCGCTTCGTCGGAGGCATTGTCAATGACTTCCTGAATGATGTGCAGCGGGTTTTCGGTGCGGGTGT
>CAMBJI010000104.1 GCA_945867725.1 Bordetella parapertussis | reverse complement strand
TTCGCCGGGATGACGGTAATTGTTGAGGCAACCGTAAAATTCCCATCGTCATCACCTGCATGTGATGACCGCTGCGTGGGCGTATCGCATGAGATCCGAATTCCCCACTCGCTCCCGGCGCAGGCCGGGATCCAGCGTCTTTCGTCGTTCATCCGCTGAATTCGAAAACAAAACCCAACTTAGCGCTCGCTAGACAAAGGCATCGATCACCCATCTTAAGAACCTGACCGCGATTCAAGCAGCGCAGCCCCCACAATCAGCGCCGCCCCAAAATACTCATGCGCACTCAGTGCTTCCCCGCCGATCAACACCGCACTGGTCACCGCCACCAGTAATTCCACCACCTGAAACACCGCCGCGCGGCTGGCTTGTACGTGGGTGACGCCATACGTGGTCAGCAAAGTCGCCCCCAGTAACCACACACCGGCAAACAAACACAGCCAGAGCCAATTAATCGCAGACAGCGCAGGCAGTTCAGGCATGGAAAATATCAGTGCAAGCAGCGCAATTAAGGCACAACCGACGAAACTAATCAGTGTGCGGCTCAGCATGGGAAGTGTTTGCGCCTTGCGGTTGGTGATACCACCGGCGGTGTAGGTCACGCCTGCGATCAGTGCGAACAGATCCGCCAGTGACAGAGGTGTGTTCAGCGCATCGGCCGCACCCAAAATCACGACGACGCCCACCAACGAGAGCAATACAGCGACGATACGACGCAAACCTATGCGCTCTTTGAGAAAAATCGCGCCACCAAGAATGCCCCACACCGGCAAAAGAAAGAACAACAACATCACCCGCACCACCGAACCTGCCATCAATGCATAGGTGAGTGCAACATTGGCAGCACCAAAAAAAAGGCCAATCAGCAACAGGTAACGCCACTCCTGACGACACTTCGCACGTTCTTGAAAGATGAAAGGCAGCGATACGATCGCCACCACACTGTAAGCGGTGAGTGAGACTGAGTGGCCATCAAGACCCAGACCCGCAAAGAATTTGAGTGGCCACCAACTTAAACCCCAGACCACACTACCGGCAATCAGCGCGAGTAATGCGAGACGGGTTTCGCTACGGTGATTTGAATCGTTCAGCTACGCCGCCCAAGCTTGTTCCAGCTGACTCGAATACGCGGCCGGTGCGGATGCTGCATTACTGAACGTGGCAATCTCATAAGCGCTCTCATCAGCGAGCAAGGCGCGCAAGAGCTTGTTGTTCAGATCATGACCCGATTTGTGCGCGGTATAACTGGCCAACAGCGGATGGCCGACCAGATACAGGTCACCCATCGCATCGAGAATTTTGTGTCGTACGAATTCATTCTGATAGCGCAGACCACCGGGATTCAGAATGCGGAACTCATCCATGACAATCGCATTTTCCAGCGAGCCGCCACGCGCCAGACCCATGCCGCGCAGAGTTTCTACGTCCTGCATGAAACCAAAGGTACGCGCACGTGCGATCTCTTCGATATACGACTCAAGACTGAGATCGACTTCCGCTGTCTGACCGGAGCCATCAATCGCAGGATGATTGAACTCGATGAAAAACTTCAGCCGGAAGCCATGGTGAGGGTCGAGCCGCGCCCACTTCTCCTGCTTGCCCTGACCCTCGCGCACTTCAACGGATTTCAGTACGCGTATGAATTTTTTTGCTGCTTCCTGCTCGGTACTACCCGCCTGCTGCAACAAGAAAACGAAAGAAGCCGCCGAACCATCCATGATCGGAATTTCTTCCGCCGTGACGTCCACGATCAGGTTGTCAATTCCCAGACCTGCGCACGCCGACATCAGATGCTCGACCGTAGAGACCCGCACACCATCTTTTTCCAACACGGATGCCATGCGCGTATCGCCAATACTCGTCGCGGTCGCCGGCAACTCCACCGGCGGCGTGATATCGATGCGACGAAACACGATGCCGGTGTTCATAGGCGCAGGACGCAACGTGAGCTCGACGCGGGTGCCGCAGTGCAGGCCGACACCCGTGGTCTTGACAGTGTCTCTTAGCGTTCTCTGTCGTAGCATTTTTATGAATAGCTGTATTGCGATTAGTGTTTCAATTTACAGATTCGCGAGCATGGTTTCAGCGTTCGATACTTCAAACTTGCCGGGTGCTTCTACGTGCAGTTGTGACACGACGCCATCTTTGATGAGCATCGAATAACGCTGCGAGCGTGTGCCCATGCCGAAGCCGCTGAAGTCGGCCGACAAGCCAATCGCCTTGCTGAAATCCGCATTGCCATCCGCCATCATGCGAACAACACCCGTGGCCTTGAGCTCACGACCCCAGGCACCCATGACGAAAGCGTCATTGACCGAGATGCACCAGATTTCATTTACACCCTTGGCCATGAGTTCTTTCGCATGCTGCACATAGCCGGGCACGTGCTGCGCAGAGCAGGTCGGTGTGTAAGCGCCGGGCAGGCCGAAGATGGCAATGGTCTTGCCCTTGACGAGATCAGACACATTGAATGTGTTCGGTCCGAGCGAGCAGCCTTCGGTTTCTGTTTCGATGAACTCGGCGAGTTTGCCTTCAGGGAGGTGATCTCCGGTTTTGATGGTCATGGAATGGTCCTATGGGTTGAGAAATCAGAGGGAACAAAAAAGAAGAATTGCGGCGCTGCCGCAATTCTCCCGTAGTATGCCCCGAGCGAGGGTTTTCTGCAGACTCAATCGGCCTGCCGGCGCAGAAACGCCGGAATATCATACGTCTCGGTGCCATTGCGTTCCATGGCGCGCACTGTTTCAGACGCAGACTCGCGGCGCCATACCGCCGGTGTACGTATCGGTTCGGCCGGTGTGGTGCTGGTGCTAAACGCATCTGCTGGCGCCGCGCCGCCATAAGTACCGGTACGTGCTGCCTGCACTGGCGTCGAGACCAGCACGGGCTTGCGTCTGCCCAAACCAGTTGCCACGACGGTAACGCGAATTTCATCGCCCATGCTGTCGTCATAAGCAATGCCCTGCGCGATCGACGCATCTTCTGCAGCGAACGCACGCACGGTGGCCATGACTTCACGGATCTCTTTACCCTTCAGCGCCTTGCTGCCAGTAACGTTCACCAGCACGCCACGCGCGCCGGACAAATCGATACCGTCGAGCAGTGGCGATGCGATCGCCTGCTCTGCCGCGATACGCGCGCGATCCAGTCCCGAGGCAACCGCCGTACCCATCATCGCCTTACCCTGCTCGGCCATGATGGTCTTGACGTCATTGAAGTCGACGTTAATATGGCCGGGCACATTAATGATCTCGGCAATCCCTGCGACCGCATTGTTGAGCACGTCGTCCGCATGCTGCATCCACTCCATCATGGTGTCGTCTTCGTAGATCTCTTCGAGTTTCTCGTTGAGAATCACGATCAGCGAATCAACGTGCTTGCTGAGTTCTTCCAGACCTTCATCAGCGATCTTCATGCACATCTGACCTTCGTAAGTGAAAGGCTTGGACACCACAGCCACGGTCAGTGCGCCAAGTTCTCTCGCCACTTCAGCAACAACGGGTGCTGCGCCGGTACCCGTACCGCCGCCCATACCGGCTGCGATGAACACCATATGCGCACCACGCAGCGCATCTTCGATACGGCTGCGGGTTTCTTCAGCAAGCTGACGACCCAAGGCAGGCTGCATGCCCGCGCCCAAACCGGACTCGCCGATCTGAATCACGTTATGGGCTTTAGAGAGCGACAATGCCTGCGCATCGGTATTGGCGACGATAAATTCAACGCCCGCTACACCTTTGTTGATCATGTGCTGAACGGCATTGCCGCCAGCACCACCGACACCAACCACTTTAATGATCGTGCCTTTCGTCGTTTCCAGCATATCGATTTCCATGATGACTCCCTTTATGGTGCAGTTTCTAGTCGTTAACCGCCACATGGCGTGAGGGCTAGCAACTAACAACTGCGTGGTTAAACAAACACTTGATGACTGGTTTTACTTGCTGCGTTTACTGATTATTAAAAATATTTACTGCTGCACGCTACTGACGGTTAATTCTGTTTCTGTTCCATTTTCAAAATCAGCTGATACATAACGAACGACACTGGATCCCGGCCTGCGCCGGGATGACGATTCAAAAGCTAGCGGTCAAAAAACTGGTGCCATGTTTGCAATGCTGTCGACTTCAAAATCGCCATCACCTGCATGCCATCCGCCGACGCGGCAGCCATCACATGCAGGTGATGACGCTATTACGGCTGCTGGCTACCAAACTGTCATCCCGGCGAAAGCCGGGATCCAGCGTCTTTACTTAACTAACAGCGCATAACGTTCGTGTACCCAAGCTCAAAAATTCCCCAAAAACCATTCCTTCATTCTTTCCCACACCGCTTTCGCTGATCCACCGTGACGCGTAACCACCTGACCACGCAGATACTGACGCTTAGCTTCCATCAGCAAGCCCAGTACGGTTGCGTAGCGCGGGCTGCGCACTACATCGGCCAGCTGTCCGTGGTAATCCGGCTCACCCACGCGCGCAGCTTTGAGGAAAATATCTTCCGCGAGCTCACACATGCCCGGCATGAGCGCGCTGCCGCCGGTGATGACGATGCCGGAAGAAAGCACTTCTTCGAAACCGGATTCGCGCACTACCTGATGCACGAGCGAGAACAATTCTTCAACGCGTGGCTCAATCACAGCAGCCAGTGCTTGGCGTGACAAGGGACGTGGACCACGATCGCCCAGACCGGGCACATCAAAGGTCTCGCCCGGATCTGCCAGCACCTGCTTGGCGATGCCGTAAAGCACCTTGATTTCTTCAGCCTCTGCCGTGGGTGTACGCAAAGCCATCGCGATGTCGTTGGTGATCTGATCACCACCAATCGGCAGCACCGTGGTGTGACGAATCGCGCCTTCAGTAAAGATCGCCACATCGGTCGTACCGCCACCGATATCGACCAGCACCACACCCAACTCTTTTTCATCGGCAGTCAACACCGCATCGGCTGAGGCGCGGCCCTGCAAAATCCAGTCAGTAACTTCAAGTCCGCAACGACGTACGCACTTGATCACGTTCTGCACGGCTGATACGGCACCGGTGACGATATGAACCTTCACCTCAAGACGCACACCGCTCATGCCGATCGGTTCGCGAACACCCTCTTGATTGTCGACGATGAATTCCTGCGGAATCGTGTGAAGCAATTGCTGATCCGTCGGGATGTTTACCGCGCGCGCAGTTTCGATCGCACGCGCCACATCGGCCGCGGTGACTTCCTTGTCTTTGATCGCAACCATGCCGCGCGAATTGAAGCTGCGGATATGACTACCGGCGATGCCGATCCAGACATTACGTATCTGACAGTCGGCCATCAGCTCGGCTTCTTCGAGTGCGCGCTGTATGGACTCGACGGTGGATTCGATATTGACCACCACGCCTTTTTTCAAGCCCTTGGATTCATGCTGTCCGAGGCCGATGACTTCATGGCGCCCATCCGGCATCACCTCGGCAACGACCGCCACCACTTTCGTTGTGCCGATGTCGAGACCGACGATCAGGTTTTTTGCGTCTTTCGTCATAGATTTTCCGGCTTTTTATGTGTTATCTCGTTCATGTTTACGCACTTGCTTGTTCGCCTTTGGTATCGCCTTGGTATCGCGTTGTTACCGCATTTCTCTTTCGTCTTGCTGCTGACCGCTGATACTTGAATCCTTCATGTCGCACTTTCTGCATCGGTGACCGGCACTGCCTCCGGTACGCTCTGCCCTCGTCGACGCAACGCCAGACCATTCGGATAGCGCAGATCAACGCTACTTATCTGACCTGCCATCGCTACCGACAACTGCGGATACACGCTGACAAAACGATCAATGCGCGCTTTGAGCACATCGCGCTCGGCGGCACGGCCGAGATGCAAGGTAATGCCATTGTCCAGTCGCGCCGTCCATGCATAGCGCTGCGACAGCGACAACGATCGCGGCGTTAGATGCAGCGGCGCTAGCCAGTGGCGCAAATCTGCCAATCTCGCGGCGACCTCATGCGCACTATCATCTGGTCCGGCCAGCTCGGGCAATTTGCCTTCCATCTCTGCTTCTGCTTCGGCAAGATTGGCGGTGAACACAAAACCATCGGCAGACAACAGCCTTCCTTCTTCCTCTCCCCAAGTGCCGAGTACCTTGTACTCCTCCACCGTTACGACCAATTTGTTCGGCCACTCGCGTCGTACGGACGCACGCTGCACCCAGGGCACGGTTTCAAATGCGGCACGAATTGCCTGCAAATCGGCGGTAAAGAAATTACCGCGTATGCGAGGCAAAGCTGCACTGCGTACCGTGACAGCATCGACATAACGCAACGCCACACCTTTCACTGCACGCACCTGCACCACACGGAAATCAAACATCGGTTGACGTGCCATCCACTTGTAGCCGCCATACAGCAGGCAGAGCATGAGCACACCGAGCATGGCTCGGGTGATCGTGTTCAATGTCCTGATGTCATTCCACATGTCGAATCGTTTCCTTACCTTGTCTTTTCAAACTTTCCAGTCCGGCGAGGGCTGTAAATCCAGCGCCGCCATTCGTAACAACTCCACACACAATGCTTCATACGACATGCCCGCAGCCGCAGCCGACATCGGCACCAGCGAGTGACTGGTCATGCCGGGCGAGGTGTTGATCTCCAGCAGATAGGGCTGGTTATCTTTTGCATTCACCATCACATCAGCACGCGCCCAGCCACGACATCCCAGCGTGCGATAACTCTCAAGTACTAGCTGCTGTATTTGCTTTTCCTGTGCCGGCGGCAATTCGCTGGGGCACAGATACTTGGTCTCATCAGAAAAATATTTGTTCTGATAGTCGTAATTCGCATCTGGCGCGACGATGCGCACCACGGGCAGCGCACGCGCGTTTTCACCGGCACCCATCACGGGACACGTCAGCTCCATGCCACTGATAAACGCTTCTGCCATCACGGCCTTATCGAATTTCGCTGCCTGCGCATATGCCTGTGGCAGCGCCTCGACCGTAGTGACTTTCGTGAGTCCCAGCGTTGAGCCTTCGTGAGCGGGTTTAACGATCA
>CAMBJI010000103.1 GCA_945867725.1 Bordetella parapertussis | reverse complement strand
TTAAAAGCGGTGGGCCCGGAGGAGGTGATACGCGGCGTACCCTCGAAGGCAAAGTGGGTGCATTCTAATGAAATTTCCCGCAGAGGGGATTATGGCTTCAGAAAAATCTATTTAGACAGCATCTGCATGGCGCGTTCCAGGCCATCCATGGTGATCGGGTACATGCGGTCGCTCATCAACTGACGGATGATGGCAATTGACTGTCGGTATTGCCACAGCTGCTCGGGTTCGGGATTGAGCCACACGTATTTGGGGAACTGTTGGGCAAAGCGCTGCAGCCAGACCGCGCCGGCTTCTTCATTGTGATATTCGACAGAGCCGCCGGGTTGAACGATTTCGTAGGGGCTCATGGTGGCGTCACCGACGAAGATGACTTTGGTATCCGGCGGATACTTGCGCAGAACATCCCAGCTGGCAAAACGCTCGGCATGACGGCGGCGGTTATTTTTCCACAGTGTCTCGTACAGGCAGTTGTGAAAATAGAAGAATTCCATGTTCTTGAATTCGGTTTTCGCAGCAGAGAACAATTCCTCGACGCGCGCGATATGGTCATCCATGGTGCCGCCCACATCCATGAGCATCAATACTTTGACCTTGTTCTTGCGCTCGGGCTGCATTTTGATATCCAGCCAGCCCGCATTGTTGGCAGTGGCACGGATGGTGTCATCAAGCGCCAGTTCATCTTGTGCGCCTTCACGCGCGAATTTGCGCAGGCGACGCAGGGCCACCTTGATGTTGCGCGTACCCAGTTCGCGTTCGCTGTCGTAGTCGCGATAGGTGCGCGCTTCCCAGACCTTGACGGCACTGCGATTGCCACCTTCGCCGCCGATGCGAATGCCTTCAGGATTTTGTCCGCCATTGCCGAAGGGGGAAGTGCCGCCCGTACCTATCCATTTGTTGCCGCCTTCGTGACGACCTTTTTGCTCGTCCAGCAGTTCTTTGAGTCGGTCCATCAGCTTGTCGTAGCCGAATTTTTCGAGGGCTGCTTTTTGTTCTGGCGTGAGTTCGCGCTCTAGGCGCTTCATCAGCCAGTCGAGTGGAATTTCGGCGTTTTTCTCGAACAGAGTTTCGATGCCGTGAAAGTAGGCACCAAACGCTTTGTCGAATTTGTCGAAATTGGCTTCATCCTTGACCAGCGTGATGCGTGACAGGTAATAGAAATCATCCAGCGAAGGCGCGATAACCTGCTTTTCCAGTGCTTCGAGCAGCACCAGAAATTCCTTGATCGATACCGGGATCTTCGCGCTCTTGAGCGTGAAAAAAAAGTCGATCAGCATAAGGTGATTTAGCGGTTGTTGCGCGACATGAAAACCAGTCGCTCAAAGAGATGCACATCCTGCTCATTTTTAAGCAAGGCCCCATGCAGCGGTGGCACGATGGCTTTCTGATCCTGGCTGCGCAAGGCCTCGGGCGGTATGTCTTCGGCCAGCAGCAGCTTGAGCCAGTCCAGCAGCTCGGAGGTGGACGGCTTTTTCTTCAGACCGGGGACTTCACGCAGCTGATAGAAGGTTTCGAGCGCCTGTGCCAGCAGATCTTTTTTCAATTTGGGGAAATGCACATCCACGATCTGCTGCATCGTTTCCGCATCGGGGAACTTGATGTAATGAAAGAAGCATCGACGCAGGAAAGCGTCTGGCAGCTCTTTTTCATTGTTGGACGTAATAATGACCAGCGGCCGGTGCTTGGCGCGCACCATTTCGCGGGTTTCATAGACATAGAATTCCATACGGTCGATCTCGCGCAGCAGATCATTCGGGAACTCGATGTCAGCCTTGTCGATTTCATCGATCAGCAGCACGACCGGCTCATCGGCGGTAAAGGCTTGCCAAAGCACACCACGCACGATGTAGTTCTGAATATCCCGCACCCGTTCGTCACCCAGCTGGGAATCGCGCAATCGCGAGACGGCATCATATTCATATAGGCCTTGCTGGGCCTTGGTGGTGGATTTGATGTGCCATTGCAAAAGTGGCATCTTTAGCGCCGCCGCCACTTCCTCTGCCAGCATGGTCTTGCCAGTGCCGGGTTCACCCTTGATGAGCAGGGGACGTTGCAGGGTCAGGGCGGCATTCACCGCGAGTTTGAGGTCGCTGGTGGCGACATATTGCTCTGAACCTTCAAAGCGTAGGGGTTTGTTCATTGTACTGATCAGTCATAGAAAATGAGGTCGAGTATAAACGACTGAAAGTGAGAGGGTCATTCACGCTTGTCGATTAATGTGGGTCAATATTAGACTCGCCCGCCCCGAATCGGTTAAAATTGCGTGCGTTTTTTAGTGACGGGCAGGCAATATTTCTTACGCAAACGCAGTCTGTTTCCGTCCGCACCAGTTTCGTTTTTGAATAACCCCACCCCGCTATCATGAAAAAACTTTTTGTTCTTATTGCGCTGGCCTCGCTCGCTCAGGTGTCGGCAGCTGCTGATGTCAAAGGCGATGTCGCTGCGGCCAAAAACAAGGTGGCTATGTGTATCGGCTGCCATGGCATTCCTGGTTACAAAGCCTCTTTCCCTGAGGTGTACCGGGTACCGATGCTGGGCGGCCAGTCAGAGAAGTACATTGCTGCCGCGCTGACTGCTTATCAAAAAGGTGAGCGTAAGCATCCGACGAGGGTAGGCATTGCTGCTGGTCTGTCCGATCAGGACATCGCCGATGTTGCCGCCTATTACGCCCAGCAGAAATAAACGGAGCCCTTCATGAAAAAGTTATTTGCATTCCTGGCCCTGGCGCTGTCGATGAACGCGTTTGCGGGCAATGTCGAAGCGGGCAAGGCCGCCGCACAAAAATACAATTGCGCTTCTTGTCACGGCGCGGATTTCAACAGTCCTATCGATCCAAGCTATCCAAAGCTCGCGGGTCAGCATGCTGACTACATCGAGCATTCACTCGTTGCTTATCAGCGTGTTGCCAGTGGCGGTAATGGTCGCGGCAACGCGATCATGGGTGGTATGGCCAAGCCGCTGTCGAAAAAAGAGATCAGCGACATTGCCGCGTATCTCGCCAGCTTGCCGGGCTCGCTGGTGGTTCGTAAATAAGCTTTCTTAAGGTCGTACAGAAAGCCGCGCACTGCGCGGCTTTTTTTATTGGCTGGCGCGTTGACATATGCAGTGAATGTAGGCCTCGCCATCGGGCGGTGTGCCATTGCGCTGCGAGGACCATAGCATTTCACCTAGACATTCCATGATCAGGTGATGTGCATCATGCACTGAGCCCAGCCTTTTAATCAGCGCTTCGCATGCATCGCGTATACCGGGCGGTTGATCCACCGAGATCTGTTCGTGGATGGACAGGTGCATGGACAAATGCAGAAAGGGATTGCTACGTCCCTGATCAACGCTGTAGTCCTTCTCCAGAGCACGCTCGGTATCCGCCAGATCGCTTTCGTATTCCGGGTGCTGGCGTATCCAGTCGCTGGCAATAGCTTCGAGTGGCGTGAGTACTTCACCCTGCGTGGATTTTTTCCAAGTGGTGCAGAAGAATTGTCGGACTTCGTCTTTGCTGGGGTTGAACATGCGTTAGATATCTAGCGAGTAATGGTGGATCGTGTGCAGATTCTTTGCAACAGGTCTATCCCTGTAAGTTAAGCCAAGACACTGGATCCCGGCCTGCGCCGGGATGACGGTGGTTATTTTACGGTCACCGCAAACACTACCGTCATCACCTGCATGTGATGACTGCTGCGTGGGCGGATCGCATGCGATCCGAACTCCCCACTCGCTCCCGGCGCAGGGTGTAGCGGGGGTTTCAGACCGCCTGCGGTCTGCCCGCGAAACGGTCATGGCGTACTCGCCATGACGCGCCCTGCAAGGGGGGATCCAGCGTCTTTCGTCGTTCATCAGCGCACTTTAACTATAGAAAACACGAAGGTACTCAGACCGCTTTCTCCGGTCGGGCCGTTTTTGATTTGAACTCGCATAAATCTGCAATCAGACAATTCCAGCACTGCGGGCTGCGCGCAATACAGGTGTAGCGGCCATGCAGTATCAACCAGTGATGCGCATCCATCAGGAACTCGGGTGGCACGAATTTCATCAGTTTTTGCTCAACGATATCGACATTCTTGCCGGGTGCAATGCCGGTGCGATTTGAGACGCGGAAGATATGCGTATCAACGGCCATCGCCGGCACGCCGAATGCAGTATTGAGCACGACATTCGCCGTCTTGCGACCCACGCCGGGCAGGGCTTGCAGGGCCTCACGATCACGCGGCACTTCGCTGCCATGCTGCTCGACCAGAATGCGGCAGGTTTCGATCACGTTCTTTGCTTTGTTGCGATACAGGCCGATCGTTTGCACATACGGGATCAGACCTTCGACACCCAGCGCATAAATGGCCGCCGGTGTGCTCGCCACGGGATAAAGCTGTCGCGTTGCCTTGTTGACTGAAACGTCAGTCGCTTGTGCCGACAGGATTACGGCGATCAGCAACTCGAAAGGTGTGGTGTATTCCAGTTCGGTCGTGGGATGCGGATTTTCTGCCTTGAGTCGCGCAAAAATCTCGCGGCGTTTTTCAGGGTTCATGACTTCTCCCCGGAAGATGCGTCCTTTTGCTGGCGTGCTCTTTCCAGTGCTGCTTGAATGATGGCGCGCTTGCGCTCTTTTTCAGCGAGTGCTTCGGGATTTTGTGCAGATTCCTGCTCGACTTCGCGTAATTCGGCGGCTGCTTTGGCTGCCAATCGCGCATCGTTCTCAGCTTTTTCGCGGATCAGTCGTTCAGTGCGTAGGTGAAAGCGTTCGCGCGCTGCGTCTGCTGCGGACGATGACCACGCATCCCATCCGGTTTTATCCGGTGTTACCGAGACCATCGCAATGCAATCGACAGGGCAGGGGGCAACACAGAGATCGCAGCCGGTACAGAGCTCCGGTATCACGGTGTGCATTTGTTTTGCTGCGCCGACGATCGCATCGACCGGGCAAGCCTGTATGCAGAGGGTGCATCCTATGCATGCGGGTTCGTCGATCACGGCGACCGGACGTTCGCGCTCTGCACCATGGACAGGATTGAGGGCTATGACAGGTTTGCCCATTGCTGCGGCCAGACGCGCGATACCTTGCGCACCGCCGGGTGGGCATTGGTTATAACTCGCCTCGCCGCTGGCCATGGCTTCGGCATAGGGACGGCAGGCGGGATAGCCGCATTTCGTGCATTGCGTCTGCGGCAGCAGGTCTTCAAGACGATCAGCGAGGGTGGGTGAGCGATCTGACATAGACCACCATTATCCGGTATTTGCGATCCGCGTCACGGCCATGAAAAAAGCCGCCCGGAGGCGGCTGATCTGAGACGCTGCCGTATCAGGCATGCGCACGGATGAATTCACCGATGCGGGGTGCAATCATTTCGCGCCAGCGACGGCCGGAGAAAATTCCGTAGTGACCGCACTTCGGTGCTTCGAAATGCTGCTTCATGTTCTCAGGAATGCCGGAGCACAGGTCTTGCGCCGCCTGTGTCTGGCCCGAACCGGAAATATCATCGAGTTCGCCTTCGATAGTGAATAAGGCGACCGACTTGATGTCCTGCGGTCTGACCAGCTTGCCCTCGACTTCCCAAGTGCCTAAAGGCAGCGCGTGATCCTGAAAGACAGTCTTGATCGTTTCAAGATAGTACTCGGCGGGCATGTCGAGCACGGCGTTGTATTCGTCGTAGAACTTGCGATGCTCTGCTGCCGATTCATTGTCGCCTTCGCGCAGATGCAGATAGAACTCCCAGTGACTTTGCGCGTGACGGCGTGGATTCATGGCGACGAAGCCGGCATGCTGCAGGAAGCCCGGATAGACGCGACGGCCATAGCCAGGGTAATTCGGCGGCACGCTGTAGATCACATTGTTTTCAAACCAGGAAAAGGGTTTGTTCATCGCCAGATCATTGACTTCGGTCGGTGATTTGCGTGAGTCAATCGGACCGCCCATCATCACCATGGTCTTGGGGAGCGCGGTGTCGCCAGCAGTGGCCATCAGCGAGATGGCCGCCAGCACGGGCACGGTGGGCTGACAGACCGAGACGACGTTCAGGTCAGGTCCGAGGAAGCGGATGAATTCCTGTACGTAGTAGATGTAATCATGCAGATGGAACGCGCCTTTTTCCATGGGAACCATGCGCGCATCGACCCAGTCGGTGATGTACACATCATGCTCAGGCAGCAGGGTGTTGACTGTGTCCCGCAACAAGGTCGAGTGATGGCCGGAAAGTGGCGCCACCAGCAATATCTTGGGTTGAATTAGCTGTTCGGACGTAAGGAAATGGGTGTCCTTGCGGAAATGCAGTAATTTGCAGAAGGGCTTTTCGACGACCGTGTCTTCGATGATGGCGGTACGGGTACCTGCAACTTCCGTGTGCGTGATGCCAAAGGCGGGCTTTTCATAATCTTTGCCTAAGCGGAACATCAGTTCATAGCCTGCGGCGATGCGCTGGGCAAACGGCGTATGCGCAAAGGGCGAGACGGGGTTCGTAAACAGCTTGGACGATGCCTCAGCCCACTGAATCAGCGGGTTAAGCAAGGTTCGGTTCATTTCGTGCAACTGATAGAGCATGATGACCCCTCATTCAAGACGCTGAAATTGTGTCCCCAATTCCATATTTCTGCAATGCAGCAAACACAATAAGCAGAAATTTGCGGATATCAAAGGGCGTTTATCGCCCAATGATTAAAAATGCCTGTAAAGCCTTGAAAATACTCATTTATGTGGCGTGTAAGCAACTCATTTTTTCAATGTATCACATCTTTTTCAGGGTATTTTCCCTGGTTTGTTATTCATTAAGTTTTCTTTAAGGTAATTTTTTGGAAAGGCAGGGCTTCATTTGTCCGAAAAAATCCCTCAAGCGGCCTGATCTGTTGGACAGCAAATTGTCCAGATCGCGCCCTTGGAGGGCGCTGGTTACACAGGATTTGCCCCGCTCGCCGGGAAAAGTCTTTCGTCATTGAGAATTGGCATGGACTGAATGATATTATTTGTAGTAATCGCGACTTGATCTGACAGTTACCCGATTTGATCGATGCGGCTGTCAGGTCAAATTCAGTTATTCAATGTGGCGATTTTATCGTGCCACGCCTCCTTTCCGTCAATCAGTGTTTGCATCGGTGTGCGCCCGCAGCACATC
>CAMBJI010000102.1 GCA_945867725.1 Bordetella parapertussis | reverse complement strand
GCCGCTCATATTGTCCCACTCAATATAAAAATAAATGAAAAGACTAATCCTTGTTTTCAGCGGCAACTAGATTTGCGCGTGCTGCCCTTAGGTGTGAAGTTAATTTTAAAAAAATTCCATGGAAATTAAAGTCAACTTTCTCGATAAGCTCCGTCTCGAGGCCAAATTCGATGACTTCACGGTCATCGCCGATCAGCCTATCCGTTACAAGGGCGATGGATCTGCACCCGGACCCTTCGATTATTTTTTGGCGTCGTCGGCATTGTGTGCAGCTTACTTTGCAAAGTTGTACTGTGACACCCGCAACATCTCCACCGAAAATATCCGCCTGTCACAAAACAATATCGTTGATCCAGAAAATCGTTATCAGCAGATTTTTAAAATTCAGGTGGAGTTACCACCGGATATCTCAGAAGTAGATCGTCGGGGTATTTTGCGCGCCATTGAGCGCTGTAGCGTCAAAAAAGTCGTGCAAGCTGGACCTGAATTTGTCATTGAAGAAGTCGAAAGTCTGGATGCTGATGCGCAGTCTTTACTGGCCCTGACGCCGGCGCCTGACGCGAGTACCTTTATTGCTGGTAAAGACCTGCCGCTGGAGCAAACCATTGCCAATATGTCGGGCCTGTTGGCTGGCTTGGGCATCAAGATTGAAATTGCTTCTTGGCGCAATATCATTCCTAACGTATGGTCTTTGCACATTCGTGATGCGCACTCGCCGATGTGTTTTACCAACGGCAAGGGCGCGACCAAAGAAAGCGCCTTAGCATCGGCGTTAGGTGAATACATCGAGCGACTCAGTAACAACCATTTCTACGCTGGCGCTTTTTGGGGTGAATACATCGCTAATGCGGCGTTTGTACATTACCCGAATGAGCGCTGGTTCAAGCCGGGGCCCAAGGATGCGCTGCCGGCTGAAATCTTAGATCCCTACTGCCTGCAAATCTACAACCCCGATGGCGAATTACGTGGCTCACATCTTATTGACACTAATTCAGGTAACGCAGAGCGTGGTATCTGTTCGTTACCCTTTGTGCGGCAATCTGACGGCGGGGTGGTGTACTTTCCGTCCAACCTTATTGAAAATCTATTCGTCAGCAACGGCATGAGTGCTGGCAATACCCTGGCTGAAGCACAGGTGCAATGTCTGTCTGAGATTTTTGAGCGCGCAGTCAAGCGTGAAATCCTTGAAGGCGAAATCTGTTTGCCTGATGTGCCGCCGGACGTGCTGGCGAAGTACCCCGGTATCTTGGCCGGCATTCAAGGCTTGGAAGCGCAGGGCTTTCCGGTGCTGGTAAAGGACGCATCACTGGGCGGTACTTACCCGGTGATGTGCGTCACCTTGATGAATCCACGTACAGGCGGAGTATTTGCCTCGTTCGGTGCGCATCCAAGCTTTGAGGTTGCGCTGGAGCGCAGTCTCACGGAGTTATTACAAGGTCGCAGTTTTGAAGGTCTGAACGATTTACCTCAGCCCACCTTTGAAAGCAACGCGGTCACTGAGCCTAATAACTTTGTTGAACATTTCATCGATTCCAGTGGCATCGTGTCCTGGCGCTTTTTTAGTGCCAAAGCCAATGTCGAATTTGTGGAGTGGGATTTTTCCAGCAAAGGAAAAAATGCGAATGCAGAGGAGGTCGCTACGCTATTGGGCATCCTCGAGGGCATGGGTAAAGAAGTTTACATGGCGACGTATGACCAGTTAGGTGCCACAGCCTGCCGGATTTTAGTGCCAGGCTTTTCGGAAATTTACCCAATTGAGGATTTGATCTGGGATAACACCAACAAGGCTCTGCTATTTCGCGCCGACATTCTGAACTTGCACCGCCTTGACGACGCAGGTCTAGCGGCACTGCTTGAGCGTTTGGAAAAAAATGAGCTGGATGATTATTCTGATATCGCTACGTTGATCGGCATCGAATTTGATGAGAATACCGAATGGGGCCAGCTGAGCGTACTTGAGTTGAAGCTACTGATTCATCTCGCATTGCAGCAGCTTGAAGAAGCGCATGACTTGGTAGGAGCCTTCTTGCAATACAACGACAACACGGTCGAGCGTAAATTGTTTTATCAGGCCTTGAATGTCGTGCTGGAGGTGGTGCTTGATGACGAATTAGAGCTCGACGACTACGAGCTTAATTTCCGTCGTATGTTTAGCGATGCGCGGATGGATGCCGTTATGGGTTCTGTCGATGGTAGCGTACGCTTCTTCGGCTTAACGCCAACGAGCATGAACCTGGAGGGGCTTGACAGACACCACCGGCTGCTCGACAGCTACAGAAAATTGCATAAAGCGCGCGCAAGCGTAGCGGTAACCTGATTTAAGTCTTTTCAAGCGCGAGGCGTTATCGTGACCACCGATCACATTGATCGCCCGAGCAATGTCGAAGGATTTTGATGCGGGCCTTGCTTGAAGGTATATTGGTCAACCGGCATAACAAGCTTATGGCCAGCAGCCCCTTAAAATTTTCAAAAATTATAAAAATAGCTGTCCTGTGTAGGATACGGCATCAATTTTTTAAAGGGAGTTTGTATGAGATTTTTTCTTCTACGCGCAATTACGTTGACTGGGGCTCTGTTGCTCTTTTCCGGCGCCACTTCGGCGGCTAGCTTTGATTGTGGAAAAGCTCGCCGTCCCTTAGAAAAACTCATCTGTAGTAGCCCAGAGCTCGACGCTGCAGATACGCGGATGGGTGAGGTATTCAAGCAAGTCAATGTAGGTTTTCCCCTGAAGGGATTTTTGCTTGCGACGCAGCGTGTATTTTTATCGGGGTATCCCTACTGCATGACTGATGACAGTGGTAAATCACTTTCTGGCGCAGAGGCTGCGCGTCGGTGCGCAGCGATGGTTCGAGCCCGTACGGCTGAAATTGAGGCACAGGCACTTGCAAAAATTTATTCAAATGCCGATGGCAAGTTCACACACGATAGTCTGGCTATTCTGGTTTTCACCGCTGATGGCCGCAAACGTATCCGCCTGTGGGGAAACTGGATGCCCGACGCCTATAATCCGCGGCCCTTCCCGGATGGTAAGTTGTGTGATCTTGACGAAGAGCTCAAACCAGTCAAAGGCGGCTACATGATTACCGTGAGTGACGAGGCTGTTTTTAGTATTTCAGATACCTCGGTTAACATCAGTGAGTACATCATGTGTACTCCGCGAAACGGAATTGGGCCTGGATCATATCGGCGACTTCGGTAAAGTATTTATTTGCTGGATCTACAGGTGCTTATGTTTTTCGTCGGATAAGGAAATTTTTTCTGATCAATGTCCCTTTGCGCGATGAGAACTTTCCTCAAAAGTCCAGTCAATTTGCAGCACTCATTTTGGAATAGGTTCTTAATTTGAAAAACAACATGAAAAAAATTCTCACCCTAGTCCTTTTGTTTTTTTCGTTATCTGCTAAAGGGGATGATTGGGTTTTTGTGTCGAGCGATGAGTTATCCAAGACTTTCCTTGATGCATCCTCGATTAAGCGTACGTCCTCAAAACAGGAAAATTTTCAAATTAAGCATGTCTTCCTCTCTCAACGCGACATGATGGGCCTGCAACACACTGCAGCATTGATCAAGTACAGAATATCGTGCCATCGTGAATTGATATTATTTCAGCAAAAGTTTTTGCTAAATGGTGATGAGATTGTTTGGACTTTTCCTGCATCGGAAAAAAAGCAGAATGTAACGCTGGAATTGTCCGACGAAGTACTTCAGAAAGTATGCCGGGTCGATCCGAGCAAGGCTCGTTGAGTAATAAAAGCATCAGCTGATGCCACACATCTGTCTTGCTGGGGAGCCTGCTACGGCGGCAGCTTTTGTAGGTTTCGTATTTGATTGCCGGTAGATGCCGTTACGCATGGTGGCAGCACATACTTACCATTCGGTCATCTTCCTTCGGGGCCGCCAATATGTTCAGTCCCGTCATTAGCGATCCTGTCACTACCTACGACTAGTCGGGTGGGCTTGGCGGCCTGGTGATCAGGCACTCCAGTGGGGATTGCGGGCGGCTGGTGCTTTGTTTACGATCCTTTTAATCGTGCTATTCGGAGTGCTGTTATGAACCCTATTTCGGCTAATGACCTCAAGACCAGAGGTGTCGGTGCAATTGAGCAGGCGTTGCAGGAACAAGCTGAGGTATCGGTAACGGTGCGCGGCGAGGTAAGGTACGTTGTCATGAGCAAAGAGCAATACCAGTACCTGCGCGAGTGTGAGCTTGAGGCTGCGCTGGCGGAATCAAAATCAGATCTTGATGCGGGACGCTTTGTGAAAGAAACCGTGGCACAGCATCTGCGGATAATTGCCAGAATAAATAAAAATTCTGAATGAGCTGGCAGCTGGTGTTCACCGACGCAATACACGCGTCGGGCAGCTCGATTTATCAAGCGACATCCCGAAATGGCGGGTGTGTATTCGAAGGCCTTGCGTTTGCTCGAGGCAAACCCCCATCATCCTTCCCTTCGCTTGCATGGGCTGAAAGGCAAGCTTGAAGGTTTGCACAGTGTGTCGATCAACATGAGCTTTAGAATCACGATAGAAATGATCATTTCTGACACGGACATCATACTTATCAATGTCGGGGATCACGATGAGGTCTACCGATAGTTAACTACGTTTGCTAAGGCGCGTTAGTCTACAAAGACAGTATGTCCAATCGCATTATCAACAGATATCCCATCAGCAGTATCATTCCAGTCACCAGCAAACCCATCATTGCATGCGACCAATCTCGGGGGCTTGGCCACCCGGCTATCAGGCATTGCACAGCCACGAGTTTGATTCCTGCGCCCTGCAGTGACAACAGCGGCCAGAACATTGAGTGAATAAATAAAACACCTCCGCCTGGTACCAGTGCCAGCGGTGCAAGGCCTACGGGTACACTGTTCCACCAGCGCAGACGAGCAAATGCTACCGAGCCCAGTACCCAGCCACCCTCAGGATCGCGGTGCGGGATGATCGATAGGGATACTGGCTTTGCACCGGTGATCCAGCCCGCGAAAAAATGTAACAGTTCGTGTGCCACTGTTCCGGGCCAAACAAATAACGCGAACAGCAGAGGCCAGCGACGCAGCCAGAGCAGCATGAGCGAGATGGCTGATAGCGCGATCGCGTGTAGTGAGACTTCAGCGACAGTGAGTGGACCAAAAAACTGCGTCATGGGTTTATTTGAAAGGGTGTTGCTTCGCAATGAAGCAATCAAAAAATACTCAAATCGATAATTTTTTTGGACGCTGTTTTGTTGGCACGGTCAAAACGAAATTGGGAAGCCGGCTTATGCTTGAACCAAAATTCCAGAGTTCAGATGCCAAAGGTAAAATCAGTTGCTGGCCCCGCTGAGCAACGATTGATTTTAGCGTTTTTTGTATCAGAGATAGCACCACAGACCAACACAGGTACCTGAAAACCATGCAATGGCAAGATCGATCAACATGGTAATAAGTAAAAACGGCATTCCAAAGTACACCATGGCCCACAATCCGGCCAGCCAGGTCGGGCGAGGTTCACGTAACTTGTGGCCCATGACAGTCTGGGCTCGTCGTTTTTCCAAGAAGCGCTTCCACATGATTTTTATTGTAATGGCGACTGAGATCGTAAGGTGTCCATGATAGTCCATTGGGAAGGCCATGATGCGCAAGCTTGGGATGCGGCTCATGCCGCTTCTCTAGGGGCTTTGCAACAAGATTGGGCTTATGGCGACAGCCTTCAGAAATTGGGTGTGACCGTATTGCGCGCCCTTGTTCTGCATGATGGTGAGTCGGTGGCGCAGGCGCAATTCATTGTTCGTCAATGGGGCCGCGTGGGGGCTATAGCGTTGTGTACGCGAGGCCCGGTGTGGCACAAAGCGCTCACGCCTGAACAAGAGTCAAAAGTCTACAAAGCGATTAAAAAATCACTGCCGCTCACAGGCATTCGTTTTATGTTGGTGACGCCGGAGGTAGCGGAAGGGCAGCAGCATGGTTTAAGTCCTATGCGACGCATCATGTCAGGTATGTCGACGGTGATGCTTGATTTGACGCCGTCACTTACAGATTTGCGCGCTGGGCTCGACCGACGCTGGCGACACCGACTGGTGGGTGGCAAGGCGAGTGAGATGGTTGTTCAGCGTGTGGGTACTAATGCCGGTCAATACCGCTGGCTGCTGGATGCTGAAATGCAGCAACGTACAGACAAAAAACTGGAGGGACTTCCGCTGCCATTTTTTGATCATTATGTGCAGTCGCGTAAACAGCCAGCTAAAAACATATTGACGCTGCGTGCCGACCTGGGGCGGGATCGCATTGCTGCCATGATGTTTTTGATTCACGGAGACGCTGCTACTTACTACGTGGGCTGGACCTCCGATAAGGGGCGCGAGATGCACGCCCACAATTTGATTTTGTGGAAAGGGATTGAAGAATTGCGTAGTCGCGGTGTCCGTCTGCTTGATTTAGGTGGTGTGAATACGATTCGCAGTGCGGGGATCGCGCGATTCAAAATGAGTACCGGCGGCAAAGTATTGACGCTGGCAGGTAGCTATATTTGATGCCTTAACAAATTCGGCGGGTAGTACTGAGATAAGCATAAGTCGGGGCTG
This sequence comes from Bordetella parapertussis, assembly GCA_945867725.1. Lineage (GTDB taxonomy): Bacteria > Pseudomonadota > Gammaproteobacteria > Burkholderiales > Burkholderiaceae_D > Pernthalerella. Next base: position 613 of record CAMBJI010000102.1, on the reverse strand, counting down.
ACTAATCTGCATTTTATCGAAGCTGACCACGCCGGTTACACTGCAGTTGCGCGCGAGTGGGAGGCCTGAGAGACCGCGCGACGCTCAAATAATAAAAAGCATAAGGATTAACAATGCCGCAAGCCCTTCATGAACAAACGGCCAGCGCGCTGGCCCCCCAGCTTCAGCGCCGCGAAATCACTGCCGAACAACTGGTTCATGCCTGTCTTGAACGCATACAGGCGCGAGAAGGCGATGTACAGGCTCGGGAGTATCTGGCGGCCGACAGCGCGCTCGAGCAGGCGCGGCAACTGGATCGCAGGCCGGTGCAGGGGCTCTTGCATGGCATACCCATCGCGGTGAAAGATTTGTTCGACACGTCGGACATGCCCACCACGTATGGATCGCCAATTTACGCATCACACAAGCCTATCGCTGATGCCGCCGCCGTTGCTCTGTGTCGAGCGCAGGGTGCGCTTATGTTGGGTAAAACTGTCACGACCGAGTTTGCGACCTTCAAGCCGGGCAAGACCCGTAATCCGCATGGCGTCACCCATACGCCCGGCGGTTCGTCCAGCGGATCCGCTGCTGCGGTTGCCGATTGCATGGTCCCGCTGGCCTTCGCATCGCAAAC
>CAMBJI010000101.1 GCA_945867725.1 Bordetella parapertussis | reverse complement strand
CTATACCGACGAACAAGTCAAACAGATGGCTGATTATTTCGCCAATCAAAAACCTTGAGGGGCGCATGATGGACCGCAGATCATTTTTGCAGGCTGGCGCAGCACTGGCACTGGTGGGCAGTAGTGCTTCAGCGCGCGCAATGCGCGGCGCCAAGGTTGTCGTTATTGGCGGTGGTTATGGTGGCGCCACCGCTGCCAAATACATACGCCTATTTTCGGACCGGCAGATCGATGTCACGCTGGTCGAACCGAATAAAGAATTTGTGTCCTGCCCTATGTCCAATCTCGTTATTGGCGGCAGTCGAAAAATCGCCGATATCAGTCGGCCGTATGCAACGCTCACTAAAAACCACGGCATCACGATTGCGCAAGACTATGCAACAGCGATCGATACGACTGCCCGCACGGTGACGCTGGCGAGTGGTAACACGCTGTCGTACGACAAGCTGGTGGTCTCCCCCGGTATTGATCTCAATATGACCAGCATTGATGGTCTCTCCGATGCCTACGCCTCAGGACAGATCGTGCAAGCCTGGAAAGCGGGGCCTGAGACGCTGGCACTGCGCAAACAGTTGGAAGCAATGCCGGATGGTGGTGTGTTCGCGATCACGATTCCCGAAGCGCCCTTCCGCTGCCCGCCCGGTCCCTATGAGCGCGCTTGTCAGGTGGCCTGGTACTTCAACAAATTCAAACCTAAAAGTAAAGTGCTAGTGCTCGATGCGAATCAGGACGTGGTCTCGAAACCGGGTCTGTTCAAAAAAGCCTGGGCCGAGCATTACAAGGACATCATCGAATACCGCAATCAACATAAGGCGATCGCGGTGTCGCCCAAGGATGGTTTGATCAAGTTTGATGTACAGGGTGATGTCAAAGCCGATGTCATCAATGCACTACCCGCCATGCGCGCCGGGATCATTGCACAGCGCACTGGATTGGCAAATATGGCCAACAACCGTTGGTGCGGGGTGAACTACCAGACCTTCGAATCGGCAGTCGCGAAAGATGTATTCGTCATCGGTGATTCGATTCAAGTCGCACAGCTGATGCCCAAGAGCGGCCATATGGCAAATAACCATGCCAAGGTAGCTGCAGCCGCGATTGTCGCGCAGCTGGCGGGCATGGATCCCAATCCGCAGCCGATGCTCACCAATACCTGCTATAGCTTCGTCGACGACAAGCATGTCGTTCATGTGGCTAGCGTGCATGAATATGTAACGACGGAACGCACCTTTAAAGTGGTCGCTGGTTCCGGCGGCGTGAGCGCAGGCCCAACTGAACTTGAGGGCAGCTATGCAAACAATTGGGCACGCACCATCTGGTCCGACACGCTGGATTAATCGATGAAAAAAATACTGGTACTGGCCCTCACCTCACTTCTTTGCCTGGGTGCCGGTGCGGGAAATGCGCAAATGGCGATCGAGAATGGTGGAAAGATGGAATTCATTCACGCAGCTCGCACAGGCAAGCTGAGCGCGGATCAAAAGGCTGCGCTCGAATTGCGACTGAAAGCCGAATGCAGCCAGCCATCCAATCCCATCACACAAGGCATGATAGAAACACGCGGGCCGGGCAAGTGCATGGCATTTGTACGCCATCAGTGTGCCTGTGCGGATTGCGAGATGCCGACCTACTGCTTCCCGGACAACGAACGCTGAACACCTCAGAAAAGTACCCGCTGCCCCATCCGAAAAGAGGAGATCAAATCGGACGCAGCAGCGGGTGTGGCTCAGTAACCGCTCGTTAAACCATTAAAACGCGTACTTCATTCCCAGTTGAACGGTGCGTGGCATGCCGACCTGAATACCGCGGGTGCGATCGACGATATAAGTTTTGTCGGTGAGATTTTTTCCCGAGATGAAAAAAGTCGCTTTGCCCAGCGTGTAATTCGCCACCACATTCCAGATACCGTAGGCATCAATCACACCGGTTTGGCCGTTGCTGCCGGCTGTCGCAGAAACGGTATTGCTGAAATCCGTGTATTGCTCGCCAACATACACATACTCCATGCGCGCATTCCAGCGCTCTGGCGCTCTATAGCCGAGCGTAAGCGTCATCAGATACTCGGGCGCATAGGGCAGTCGTTGTCCGGCGCCCGAACCCGTCACTGTAGATCCGCTATTGACTTGAGAGGGGCTATAAAAGGTAGAGGACTGTTCAGCCGTGGAGAGATACGTCAATGACAGTCGTGTAAACAAATTTCCCGCCAATTGCGACGTCATTCGGTCCCACTGACCTGCAGCCTCAATACCCTGCATCAAGGCCTTGCCCTCTGAGTAACTGGTAGTGCCACCCGCGATGCTGCCCACTGCGATCAGATTGCTGAAATCATTTCTGAAAAACGCCACATCCAGAGTAATCTGTTCGTTGGGCTTAGAACGCAGCCCAAGCTCCGCATTGATACTTTTTTCCGCGTTCAAATCAATGCTCGCTCCCAGCTGCGTAAACGAATCTTCCACACGCGGTGGGCTAAAGCCACGATGCACGCCGCCGTAGAGCGTATTGCGATCATCGAGTTGGTAGGTTAAGCCAACACCAGGAATGAGCTCGGTAAATGAACGCACGAAAGTCCCGCTGTCGGCATTGGTACCATTGTCGTCAGCGGCATAGAAGGTACGCTTGTTACGAATGTTTTCCACCCGAACAATGGGCGTCACTGCCAGTCGCTCGGTCAGCTGCGCACGATTTGACACAAAGGCCGACACGGCTTCGGTCTGACGACGCTGATTCTCGCCCGTAGTGGACCCCGAATCTAGAACGTAGTTGCTGTAGGTCGTGTAATTCGTTTGTCGACGCCGCTGATTTTCGTACTGAAATTTGACACCGTATTCCAGATCATGCTGCACGCCCAAGGCCTGATGGCGAGTCAGCATGCGGGAGTCAATCCCGGCGGTGGTGTATTGACGCAAGCGACCTTGCATTTTGCAGTTATTAAGCTCGCTGTCGCCTAACTGTGTTGAGCCGGTCGTCCGCTGTGCCGCCTCGCAGTTCAATGAAGTACCGGTATCGGATGCCTGCCGCCACCAATCACGATCGAAATAGGCACCATAGAGGCTCGTGATGAGCTTTGAATTGCCATTAATTTTCCATTCATGCGTCGCCGACAAACCGGTTCGGTTCGCATCAAAGAAATCATTCTTGAACGGGTTGTAACGCGCACCGAAATTTAGATACTCATTCTGCGTTAGTCCGGAATAAGTCAGCTGTGAATACTCTCTAAAATGCGTGGCCCTCAGTACCAGCTTATGGTCGTCGTTCAATTGACCAGCCCACTTGAAATTCACATCATCCAGCCGGCTATGCATGTTGTTGCGCGCGCCATCGGATTCCTTGTGATAGAGGTCCGCAATCGCACCATTACCCGTCACCATGACATGACCGTTCAGATAGCCACGCGTACCACCGGCAATACCGACGGTGCCACCGAACTGCTGTTGCGGTTCGGGCGTGATGTAGTTGATAAGACCACCCGCCGTCTGCGGACCAAAACGTATCACCTGACTACCTTTGCTGACTTCAATCGATTCATAACGATCAATGGGTGGATGGTAGTAGCTCGCATTGTCGCCATAGGGTGCGAACGAGAGCGGCAGTCCATCCTCCAGCAGAAGCGTCTTGGTGGAACGTGTAGGGTTCATGCCGCGAATGCCGATATTGGGTCTCAGGCCGACGCCCTCTTCGTCACGAACATGGACGCCGGGCACTTTGCGCAACGCCTCGTTCACATTGAATACCCGGCTTTCTTCCAGCGTGGCCGAATCAATAACGGTTGCCGAACCGGGCAGCTTCAGAACATTCAGCGAATCACCAATGACATCAACCCGAGGCAACTCCCGATCGGCTGTTGCCTCTCCAATCGCATGGGTAGACAGGGATAGCAAAACGCAAACTGCTGCCGTGATGGGCGCCATGTTCAGGCAAATGCGCTTATCTGCTGTTGAATGGGCTAGCACTGCACCGGCAAAGTACGGCTGAAACATAAAACAAAACTCCCTAGATTTCTAAATAAATATTAATGAGAATGATTCGCATTAAGTTTCAACAATAGCAGAGCTTCAATAACTCGTGCAAGTACTTCTTGCGGTAAAAGAAATCCACTGCCTGCCTTGATTTCCCTCATCCCAGAAAATTCAATAAAAATCAAACACTTGCCGTCTCTTGACGCAAGTCATCCACAGACTTATCCACTTAACTTGTGGACAGCTTTCTAGCCTCGGGAATGGGTAGCGGGAACTGTCGCCCGACTCCGAAGTTGCCCTCATTTCACCGAAACGCTATCATTGATATCATCCATTTAGCCGGAGGCAAATCATGGCAAATTTACTGGTAAGAAATGTGGATGACGCCCTTGTCGCAATGCTGAAAGAGCGGGCTGGCGCTCGTGGCGTAAGCGCAGAGGCAGAGCATCGGCAGATTCTTTTCGATGCGCTGTCACGCCCTAAAAAACGCACTCTGGCTGAGGCACTGGCGAGTATTCCTGATGTGGGCATCGATGCCGATTTTGAGCGGATTCAGGATAGCGGGCGTGCTCATGTATCTGATTGACACGAATGTCATCAGCGAGATCCGCAAGAAGGACCGCGCGAATCAGGGAGTCATTTCTTTTTTTGAACAATCCAGCCCTGATCGTCAGTTGTATTTGTCATCGGTGACGATTGGAGAGCTCAGGCGAGGTGTAGAACTGATCCGTCACAGAGGTGATATCCATCAGGCGCAATTGCTGGAGACATGGTTGAACATGCTCCTGCTGGATTACAAAGAAAAAATACTGGGATTTGACACGGATACCGCCCAGGTCTGGGGGCGACTGTGTGCACCTCATCCGGAAAATCCGATCGACAAACAGATCGCCGCTACGGCAGTAGTACACGGCCTGGTGGTGGTTACCCGGAACACGGCAGATTTCGAAGGTACCGGGGTTCAATGCCTGAATCCTTTCGTGAGTTAGGGAGCCGAGCCGAAAGGCCAGCCATGGCTGTTGCCCCGCGGGACAGGTAATTTTTGATAAACGTCTTGTTACGATTGGTAGGTATTAACCGCCTGTTAAACCTACGCATCAAAAATCACCGAGACCGAGTTAAATTTATGTGCGCTACACTCCGCGTTGCATCTCTTGCCATCTTTATTGCCGCAGCCCTGACAGCCTGTGAAAGGGGACCGAAGACCTATGATGACTGCATGCTGCAGGCATCCCGAACGGCTAACAATGACAGTCGGTTCCGTAAGTTGGCTGAAGAATGCAAAGAACAATTCCGCAATAAAAAATGAACCATGCGCCAGTGAGCGCTTACCAATGCGACAGCGCAGAAAAAAATCAAAGATGTCCCAACGCTACCTACGCTGTTTTAGCGACCTCCTCATTGCACTTGCCCTTCTAGGATCCACCATCAGCACAGCTGCGGATAGCCCACTTGCCTATGGCAAGGTGGCTACCAGCCCCGGAGGCACGGGCAAAAGCTTTGCGGGTCGGGAAATTGCACAAGTGATGAGCTGGCACGGCGCCGCATGGCTGGAACGCGCCGAGCGCGGTACGGAAGAAAGACCGGACCTGCTGCTGCCTTTGCTCCCGATACGACCGGGCATGGTCGTCGCTGATATTGGCGCGGGCAGTGGCTATTACAGTCGAAGAATTGCGCCGCGTCTTGCGCCAGGTGGTCGGGTGATCGCGGTCGATGTACAACCCGAGATGATCACGCTACTCAAAAAACAGATTACTGAATCAAAAATTTCTAATATCGACACCCTGCTCGCAACTGAAACCGATTGCAAGCTGCCGCCCGAGAGTATTGATCTTGCGCTTTTTGTTGATGTCTACCACGAGCTTCTCTATCCCATTGAAACCATGGGCTGTATCAGACGCGCGCTCAAGAGCGGTGGGCAGATCGCATTGGTAGAATTCCGCGCAGAAGATGCCAACGTACCGATCAGGCCGCAGCATAAAATGAGCGAAGCGCAGATAAAAAAAGAAGCCGCATTACTGGGTCTGCAGTGGGTCACGACGATTTCCTCGCTTCCCTGGCAACACCTGGTTCTGCTAAAAAAATGAAAACAATAACGTCGATCAACGATGATGAAAAAAATCGCTCTCCTCTGGATACTGTTGCTCGCACTTCCTAGGGCCAACGCAGATCAATGTGATGATCTGATCAAGATGGATGGCCTGCTGACCAAAGCCAAAAAATCTTGTCCCTTCTCCTACTATGCCTTTCGCTTCCAGCAAGATTCCCAAGTTTGCATGGACAAAAAAGGTAAGGAAGCCTCAAAAAAATTATTCCTCATGGGCGATTCGACCTTTGATGGAATGAGTAAAAAAATGGGCAAGGAAGCGCTCTGCCAAAAATTACTGAATGACTTTCCCATGACGGTGAAGCAATGATTACTTCAAACATAAATGGCGTTACTCATCATTACGCAAATTTATCCGAAGTCCGCATGCACTATGTAACTGCAGGCGAAGGCTACCCGGTGGTGCTGTTACATGGCTGGCCGCAAACCTGGCACGAATGGCGCCACATAATCGACCAGCTAGCGCCACACTATCGCGTGATTGCACCGGATCTGCGCGGTCTCGGTGATACCTCCTGTCCCGCCAGTGGGTACGATAAAAAAACCATTGCCAATGACGTGTGGGAGTTGGTGCATCACGAACTGCAACTTGAAAACTTTTATCTCGTCGGTCATGACTGGGGTGGCCCAACCGCCTATGCGCTGGCAGCGCACCATCCGGATGCGGTAAAAAAACTGGCTATCATCGATGTCACCATTCCCGGTGATGGCGGACCCGACATCAGTCAGGGTGGCAAGCGCTGGCATCATGCATTCAATCGCACACCAGCACTCCCTGAAGCGCTGGTCACGGGGCATGAAGCGGTTTATCTAGGCTGGTTTTATCGCACCTTTGCGCATCGCGCCGAAGTGATGACTGATGAAGTGATTGAAGAATTTTTACGCTGCTATCGTAAGCCTGAATCACTCGCGGCGGGTTTCGCTTACTACCGCGCGGTACCGCAGGACATTGCCGACAATGCGGCAACGATTGCGCGCTTCAAACTTCCCATGCCAGTGCTGGCACTGGGTGGTGCAGATAGCTGGGGAAGACGCATGGAGGTACTCGAATCCATGCAGAGAGTCGCAATCGATGTACGCGGCGGCATGATAGCGAACTGCGGCCATTTCGTTCCGGAAGAACAGCCGGAGGAACTCGCGCAGCGACTGA
>CAMBJI010000100.1 GCA_945867725.1 Bordetella parapertussis | reverse complement strand
TCAAGCGCTATATCGCGAAGTACACTATCAACGCTGCCAAGACCTTTGGTATTGATCAGTATGTTGGCTCGCTTGAAGACGGTAAGATCGCTGATATCGTACTCTGGCGTCCCGGCTTTTTTGGCGTTAAGCCAGAGCTGGTTGTAAAGGGCGGCTTCATCGCCTGGGGCGCGATGGGTGATTCAGCTGCATCACTGATGACTTGCGAGCCCATCATCATGCGGCCGCAATGGGGTGCATTCGGCGAAGCAAAGAAAGCGCTGTCGGTAAACTTCGTGAATCAACTCGCGGTACAAGCCAATACCGGTGCCAAGCTTGGTCTAACCAAGCAGCTACTGCCGGCTTTTGGTACCCGCAATTTGAATAAATCTCACATGCTGCATAACGATGCCTGCCCGAATATCACGGTGAATCCGCAGACCTTTGATGTCATGATCGACGGCCGCGTCATTACTTGCGAACCGGCCAGCGTCGTACCGCTGTGTCAGCGCTATATGTTCCGCTAAACCCTTTCAGTGTAAACAACATGAACGACTTGACACCTGCTGCTGCACTTTCCAAAGCTGCCAAGGCTCACCCTGGTCCGGCTCGCGTGGGCATTGGTGGCCCGGTGGGTTCCGGTAAGACGCGATTGCTCGAGCAGTTGATTCCGCGTTTCCGTGCACGCGGTACCAATCTGGCAGTGATCACGAATGATCTAACCACGAAGGAAGATGCCGACCGTGTGCGTCGCAGCGGACTGATCGAGCCCGAGCGTGTGCTGGCGGTGGAAACCGGTGCCTGCCCACACACCGCGATCCGCGAAGATCCAACGCTGAATATTCAGGCCGCAGAGGAACTAAGCATCAAATACCCCGGGTTGGATCTCATCCTGATCGAGTCCGGTGGCGACAATCTTGCATCGACTTTCTCTTTTGATTTAGTCGACTATTGGATTTTTGTGATTGATGTGGCAGGTGGTGATGACATCCCGCGAAAGCGTGGTCTGGGCGTCCTCACTTGCGACCTGCTGGTCATTAATAAAGTCGACCTTGCGCCGCATGTGAATGTCGATTTGCCGCGCATGATTCGCGAGGCGCATGAAGTACGTGCGGGTCGACCAGTGCTCGAGACTAACTGTGCCAAGGGCGACGGTGTGGATCAAATCGTAGAGCGTATCGCCAGCGATGTGCTGTTCGATCGTTAGCCTCATCACTTAACACTTCATTGTGACTATCGCATCCGTTTTCAAGCCACAGGCTTTCATTGAGTTCGTGCAGCACCCGAATGGTAATACCGGTGTCGGGCGGCAGCTGGTGGGCTATCCCTTTCATTTGGGTAGAACCCTGCGTTTTGCTGGCGATCCGGCGGGTATGTCGTCGCTCTATCTTCAATCCTGCTCGGGCGGTATTTTTCAAGGTGACGATCTTGGCTTGCGCTTCGTTGCGCAGGCTGGCACGCAAGCCCATCTGACTTCTGCAGCGTCGACCGTCGTGCACACCATGAACGATGGCCGAGAGGCTAGACACCGGGTGTTGATCGAAGCTGAGCCAGATTCCTTGCTCGAGTATTTGCCAGATCCCTTGGTGATGTTCCCGCGCTCGAACTTGCAGAACGAAGTCGTGGTGCATTTGCACCCTGGCGCACGTGTGCTGCTGGGCGAGGCGCTTGTTTTGCATGACCCCGATCAGAGTGGTCAGGTATTTGATAGCTATCTGTCAGAAACTCTTGTGCGCGATGCCGCTGGGCGTTTGTTGGTGCGTGATCGATTTCGAATTGATGGCGACACATTACGGAACAGTCGACCCGGCATCAATGGACGCTACCAAGCGCAGGCAAGCTTCTTCGCATTGACCACTTCCGACTCGGCACCTGCCTAGTGGCTGCTTTACGTCAGGCGATTGAACCGATTGAAGGTGTGTATGCTGCTGCATCAACGCTGCCAAACGGCGCCGGCGCATGGATGAGATTACTCGCCGATGATGCCATCGGCCCGCGTCAGGCAATGCATGCTGCGTGGGTAGCGATGCGTATTGAATTCACCGGACTGACGCCAGCGAGAAAACGGAAGTAATCCCATCCGATTTACTGTAACGTGCCAGTATCGAGTACATACTCGAGCCATCATCAATCAGCCTGGCGTGGTTTGAATCGAGTGACGTTCTGTTATGGCTAGCTCCGTAATTAAACGCACCCTCGATCAAGCGGCTTCAGTGCCATACTTTGATCGGTGACAGGTATCAAAACTAACATAACGCCAAAATACTTTCTTCAACTCAGAGATTGCTGCGCCTATATCGAACTCGGGTTGTATTTGGCTACGAACTATGACGCCGTCTAGCATGGTCGATGCAACCTGCGCTGCTTCGTTGACATCCACATCGCTGAACACACCTTGTGACATACCCTCTTGTAGGTACTTAACGAGAATGTCTTGCTCAGTACCGTAGAAACGCTGAATACCACTCTCGATCATGTCCCTTTGCGGGTGCGTGGCGGAAAAATCTAACATCACTTTCACCATATATCGGATCAGATCACCTGATTCGACGTGGTTATCAAACCAGGCTTCGATGAACTCGGCAGGCGAAGTGAGACTCTTGCACATTTCCTCGTATCGAGCGATCGCAAGGTCTGCGGCATGGTTTAGCGATGCGCGGAACAGTGCTTCTTTATTTTCGAAGTAGTAGTAGATCAGCGCGCTATTGACTGGAATCGAGTTAGCGATGTCCTTGATGGTCACGGTATTGAAGTCTTGCCGCGCGAAATGATGCAATGCCGCATTCATTAACTCACTGGCGCGATCGGGACGTTGGCGAATGACGGTGGTTGTGTGCTCTGTCGACATAAAAAAATGAAATAAAGGCTAATCTCGTTAGCTTAATAGTACGACACACCGTCCAATTTTAATCGTCTGATCAAATTTAATTGACCGATTAATTAATCTATGTCTTAATCGGAACAGTTTTAACGTAAGACCGAGCACTGAAGCGAGCAACAAAGAAAATGCTGCGCAGTCGCACGTATTGATCTGCGCTTCCAAGCAAGCCTCAATAAATCGATGCCTGTACCTTTTCGGGTGACGGGCCAAGGAGGAGCGCATGACCTCAGCCGCGTCTACGGATACGTCCGATTTGTCTCAGCCTCAAACCCTTCAGCGAAGTCTTTCATGGACGCATGCGTTCTGGTTCGCAGCAGGTACACCAGCGCTGGTTTTGTTTTCTATCGGGGCGATTGCTGCCACAGTAGGCAATGTATCGCCGCTAGTGTGGTTCCTTTCAATTAGCTTCGGCTTTCTGCAATGCTTTACCTATGCAGAAATCGCCAGCATGTATCCGCATAAATCTGGTGGTGCGTCGGTCTATGGTGCCATCGCGTGGGTCCGATACGGAAAATTACTTGGCCCAATTTCAGTCTGGTCCAACTGGTTCTCTTGGTCGCCCGTGCTGGCGATCGGTACCGGTTTAGGTGCCGGCTATATCCTAACCCTGTTCTTCGCTCCCGAATCGGCGGTATTTACATGGGAAGTCACCGTGTTGCCACTCACCTGGCTCGGCGAAGGGTTGAGGCTACGAATCAACGCGACATTTATTCTCGGTTGGATTTTGGTGTTGGTGGTTTTTGCGATTCAGCATCGCGGAGTGCTAAAAGCGGCGCGCGCTCAGATGATGATGGCGGTGATTGCCTTGCTTCCGCTACTCATCATCGGCATTCTGCCGATCATCAGTGGCAACACGCCGGCATCTCACTACATACCTTTTGTTCCGCTCACCCATGATCCTGCGGGTGCTCCGATTGCGGGCGCGTGGGACAGGGCTGGTATCACCTTGTTCGCTGGTGGACTTTTCATTGCGGGCTGGTCGACTTACGCTTTCGAGACCGCGATCTGCTACACACGCGAGTTCAAGGACCCGGCGCGAGATACGTTTCGCGCCATCTTCACCGCTGGCCTGCTTTGCATGGCGGTGTTCACGCTAGTGCCGTTTGCCTTCCAAGGCGCGCTGGGTCTGACGGGTATGCTGGACCCCGGTATCTACAGCGGTATGGGCGTGGCAAAAGCGATGGCCGGAATTGTCGGTGGTGGTGCGAGAGTTGAAAACTTGATCGTCGTTTTGTTGATCATCTCGCTACTACTTACCGTCAGTATGGCAATGGCGGGTTCTGCACGCACGTTGTATCAGGGTTCGGTAGACGGTTGGCTGCCCAAGTATCTTTCTCACGTCAATGAAAACGGCGCACCGACTGCGGCGATGTGGACTGATCTCTGCTTCAATATGCTGCTACTGATGATGTCTGACTATGTTTTCCTGCTTGCGATTGCGAATGTGAACTATATGATTTTCATTTTTATGAATCTGCAGAGCGGCTGGCTGCATCGTATCGATCGTCCGCACACACCACGCCCTTACCGGGCCCCGAACGTGCTGCTAGCGATTGGCGCAGTGTTGGGATTCACCAATCTGTTCTTGATGGGTATGGGTGCGAATGTCTGGGGTCAGGGTACGCTCTCAGCGGGCATTATCGTCGCGGTGCTCATCATCCCAGTGTTCCTGTATCGCCATTACGTCCAGGACAAAGGCGTGTTCCCTGCTCAGCTTACGGAAGATATGCGACCGGTGGGTTCGGATGAAGAGACCGTGGAGCCACGGGCGGGCGTACTGCCGTATGTGACGCTGGCAGCAGGTGTCGCTGCCGTTGTCCTTGGTTACGTGTTGTCAGCATGAGCGGCGCGATGAACGGCACTGGCGCACCAGTACGCTGGGAAGAGCTCACCTGGGAGCAAGTCGCCGCTTTGAGAGATGGTGGTATCGATCTTGCAATACTTCCGGTGGGTGCAACCGAGCAGCACGGGCTGCACTTGCCAATGGGGGTGGATACCCTATCGGCGGTAGCAGTGGCAGAGGGAGTTTCTGCGCGTACTGGTTTTCCGGTCCTGCCGGCAATTCCAGTCGGTTGCTCGCTCGGTCACAGCAAGCACTGGCCCGGGACCTTGTCGCTGCGCCCCGAGACACTCGCACGCGTGGTGTATGAAATCGCTGAGTGGGTGCAAGCGGCAGGCTTCAATCGGCTCGTCATCTTGAATGGTCATGTCACCAACTGGGCGCCTTTGCGATGTGCGCTTGAAAACGTACGTGCTGATTTCCCGGAGGTACGCATCGCGCTGCGCTCGATTTGGGAAATCACCCGCGAGATCGGGGAGGTGTACTTCCGTGATGGTGACACCAACTTCCACGCCAATGCTGCGGAAACCTCGCTGATGCTTCACCTGCGCCCAGACTTGGTTGACATGAGCAAGGCGAAGGACGAGCCTAACCGTTCTGCGTGCTGCTTTTTTTCCTATACCGTCAACAAAGAGAGTGTGCACGGCGTATGCGGATCGCCGAGCCGCGCGACTGCGGAAGATGGCGCATCCCTACTCGAGCAATGTATCGACCAATTCTCCGCGCAACTGCTTAGAGCGCAGGCAGAGGGAATACCGCTCGAGGAAATGCCACCGACTGATTGAACCCACTCAATGAAATGCAGTTGAACGTAAGTCAACAAATATAAACGCAAGGAGACAATCTTGGAAAAGCCCACCAGTCCCGAATTGGCGAAGCTAAAGGAACAACTGACCGACAAAGGCGTCAAGCACTTATTTGCCAGCTATGTAGACATGCATGGTGTTTCAAAGAGCAAGGTGGTGCCGATCGCTCACTTTGATCGCATGATGTCGGGATCCGAGCTTTGCACGGGTGCTGCGCTTGAAGGCGTGCCACAAGATGTGAGTGACGAGGAAGTCGCAGCGCATCCAGATCCGGCGTCGTGCATGGTGCTGCCGTGGCAGCGGGATACCGCATGGTTTGCCAGTGATCTGTGGTGCGAGGGAAAGCCATTCGAGCCCTGTAGCCGCAATATTCTCGGCCGTCAGATGGCGCGTGCTAGAAGCATGGGTTTCACGTTCAACCTCGGCATTGAGGCAGAGTTTTTTGTATTGAAGGATGATGCTACGCATCGGTTTGTGCCGATGTCAGACCGCAAGCATCTAGAAAAGCCTGCCTATGATGTGGCGCGCATGCTGGACAATATGGGGTGGATGAGTGAACTAGTCGCGGCCATGAATGAGCTCGGTCTGGATGTGTATTCATTCGACCATGAGGATGGCATTGGCCAGTTTGAGGTTGACTTCAATTATTTTGATGCGCTCTCAATGTCGGATCGTTTCGTTTTCCTTCGACTGATGGCGCATGAGATCGCGCGTAAACATGGTGGCTTTGCGACTTTCATGCCCAAGCCTTACGGTGACCGCGCCGGTAGCGGGGCGCATTTCAATATGTCGCTCGCCGATGTTCAGACGGGCAAGAATCTATTTGCGGACGATAACGACCCGCGTAAGCTAGGTATCTCCAAGTTGGCCTATCAATTTATTGGTGGAATACTGCGGCACTTACCAGCAATCTGCGCTGTAGTTGCGCCAACCGTCAATAGCTACAAACGGCTCATTCTCAAAGGCAGCATGTCTGGCTTTACTTGGGCGCCCGTATGGGCCTGCTACGGCAATAACAACCGTACTAATACCGTGCGTATCCCGCGCGGGGGCAGTCGTGTCGAACTGCGTGCAGCAGACAGTGCCTGTAACCCTTATCTGGGTGCTGCCATGGCGCTGGCTGCCGGCCTCGAAGGCATTGAGCAAGGGATTGATCCAGGTGATCCGCATCTCGACAACATGTATCTGAAGTCTGATGCGGAGCTCAAGGCACTTGGGGTGAAGCGGCTACCAAAAACGCTTGATGAAGCTGTCGATGCGTTCGAAGCCGACCCGCTATCTGAGCAGGTGTTTGGTAAGACGATGCGCGATACTTGGGTAGAGTTTAAGCGAGATGAGTGGCTTTCTTATCTGAATCATGTCTCAGATTGGGAATACAACCGCTACCTGAAGTTCTTCTAATCGCGAAGATTGTGCACCCAGCGCCGATAGAGATGATCGGCTACCACCCGCATGGCAGGGAGATGCTCAGCAGTTGCCTTGGCGATTTGCTGCGTTGTCATGACATGCGGGTGAACATCTGGCTTGCTTCTGGCTGCACTGACCTCGGGTTCGCCTTCTTCGCACCAGTGCAAGATGGTGGTGTCATCCATCTCAATGTGAAACTGCATGCCGATATGAGGCCCGAACGCATATGCCTGATTTATACATGCCTCACTGCGTGCCAGCAACTGGGCACCGGGTGGTAGCGTAAAGGTCTCCCCGTGCCA
>CAMBJI010000099.1 GCA_945867725.1 Bordetella parapertussis | reverse complement strand
GCGACATAACCCACCACCGGCTTGGTCATGTTTTCTTTGATCCACTTAGATGCTTCAGCTTCCTGCGGACCACCAATCTCGCCGATCATCACCACGACCTCGGTTTCAGGATCTTCCTGAAAACGCGCCATGTTATCGAGAAACGAGCTACCGTTGATCGGGTCGCCACCAATACCAACGCTGGTCGTGACGCCGATGCCCAGCGCTTTCATCTGAGCCGCTGCTTCGTAACCGAGCGTACCGGAGCGAGAAACAATGCCGACATTGCCCCGAATATAAATATGCCCGGGCATGATGCCAAGCATGGCTTTGCCAGCACTGATAATGCCAGCGCAGTTGGGGCCGACGATGGTGGTACGTTTCTCTTTTGGGTAGCGAAGCAGATAGCGCTTAACACGCATCATGTCTTGCGCGGGAATACCATCGGTGATGATGCACACCAAATCCAGCCCGGCGTCAGCCGCTTCCATTAATGCATCCGCAGCATACGGCGGCGGCACAAAGGCGAGACTGGCCTGCGCGCCCGTCGCATTGACAGCCTCTTGCACGGTATTGAATACCGGACGCTCGAGGTGAATCTTGCCGCCCTTACCGGGCGTGACACCGCCCACCACATTGGTGCCGTATTGAATCATCTCTTTTGCGTGAAAGGTAGCTTTGTCGCCAGTGAAGCCCTGCACGATGACACGTGTTTTTTCGTCGATCAAAATACTCATTTTCTCAATCTCCCATCGTTAGCAGGATCAGGTGACCTGCTCGCCGCGGGCGAGCTTGACCGATTTTTCACAGGCTTCCATCAGCGAATCAGCGGTCACAATCGGTAAGCCGCATTCACGAATGATTTTTTGTCCCTCTTCCACATTGGTACCGGCCAGCCTAACGACCAGCGGCACGCGCAAATCTTTTGCTGCCTGCACCACACCCTGCGCCACCCAATCACAGCGATTAATACCGGCGAAAATATTCACCAAAATGCATTTCACGTTTTGATCGGTCAGCACCAGATTAAATGCTGCAGCAACGCGTTCTGGTGAGGCACCACCGCCCACGTCAAGAAAGTTAGCTGGCTCACCACCGCAATACTTGATGTTGTCCATGGTGGCCATAGCAAGACCAGCACCATTGATGATGCAGCCGATATCGCCTTCGAGACCGACATAATTCAAACCGAATTCAGCAGCGCGTGCTTCACGAGGATCTTCTTGCGTTGGATCTCGCATTTCAGTCACCTGCGGCCGACGGAACAAGGCGTTATCGTCAAACGACATTTTGGCGTCGAGCGCGATCACCTGATCATCCTTGGTCACCACTAGCGGATTAATCTCCACCATGGTGGCGTCGAGATCGCGAAACGCGCGGTAGCAACCCAAAATAATTGTTACTGCTTGAGAGACTTGCTTCAGATTTAGGCCAAGACCGAACGCCAGTTGGCGCGCCTGAAACGGTTGCATACCCACCGCAGGCTCAACTTCCACCTGCAGAATGGATTCGGGTCTTACCTTGGCGATCTCTTCAATCTCCATGCCACCCTCGACCGAGGCGATCACACGGATGCGCTCAATCTTGCGGTCTAGCACAAAGCCGAGATACAGCTCACGCTCAAACGGCGTGGCCTTCTCAACATACAGACGTTGCACCACCTTGCCCTCGGGCCCGGTTTGGTTAGTCACCAATTTTGCGCCCAACATAGCGCGCGCAGTTGCAGCCACCTCGTGATATGTGCGGCACAACTTCACGCCACCCGCCTTGCCACGTCCGCCTGAATGAATCTGCGCTTTTATCGCCCAATGCGCACCACCCAATTCGGTGGCGACATACACCGCCTGATCTGGGCTGTAAGCGACACCCCCCGGCGGCACGCTGACGCCAAAGCCTGACAGCAACGACTTGGCCTGATACTCATGAATATCCATAACGTCTCCTTTGATTTCAAATCGGATACGGCGGGTTAGCGCAGCGCCGGTTTTTATTTCGGAAAAATCTCGCTTTCGAATGAGCGTGCATGCTTTTGGTACGGTCGAGCAATTGCAATACATCAAAATATTTCGCCGCCGATAAACAAGCGAACGCTAATACTCGCTCCACACCAAATTTTTCTATTAAAAACAGCTGCGCCTAGGGCACCCTACGAATACTGGCCTGGTCAGCTATCTAGGGTCTTACCAAAGCGACCAACAATTTCAACAATGGGCAGTAGCGACCATCAAAACAATCCCACTACGTTACCTTCCTCATCGATATCAATCTTTTCTGCGCTAGGCACCTTGGGCAAACCAGGCATCGTCATAATATCGCCACAGATCATCACAATAAATTGGGCACCCGCTGCAAGTTTTACTTCACGCACATTCACAACATGCCCACTCGGCGCACCACGTAACGTGGCATCTGAACTAAACGATGACTGTGTCTTGGCAATGCAAATGGGATAACTGCCGTAACCCGCCTCTTCCCATGTTTTGAGTTGCTGCTTCACTTTTGCCGAAGCACTAACATCGGCAGCGCCATAAATTTTGGTCGCTACTTTTCTCATTTTCTCCAACAAGGAATCACCATCTTCATACACATAAGTCATACCACTCGGCTGCTCTGAGAGACGAACCACTTCATGCGCCAAGGCTCCAGCACCCGCCCCACCTTTGGCCCAGTGCTCTGCCAGCACCACATTGACTCCGAGTGCTTTCATTCTGTCGGTAACTAAAGCAATCTCTGCTTCGGTATCAAAGGTGAAGCGATTAATTGAGACTACACAAGGCAGTCCATAATTTTTAGTCACGTTTGACACATGACGCTCTAAATTAACCAGCCCTTTTTCAAGTGCGACAAGGTCTTCGGTATTGAGTTCTTTCACATCCGTACCACCGTGATATTTCAGTGCGCGAATGGTGGCAACCAATACACAAGCCGACGGCTTAAGACCTGTCTTACGACATTTGATATCAATGAATTTTTCAGCGCCTAAGTCAGCACCAAAGCCCGCTTCAGTGACGACGTAATCACCCAACTTCAAGGCACTCTGGGTAGCAATCACAGAGTTACAGCCGTGGGCAATGTTCGCAAAGGGACCGCCATGCACAAACGCGGGATTATTCTCTAAGGTTTGAACGAGATTGGGCTTGAGTGCTTCTTTCAGCAGCACAGTCATGGCGCCGTGCGCATTCAGATCGCGCGCATGAACCGCTTTTTGATCCCGGGTATAGCCGATTACGATATCGCCGAGACGCTTTTTCAAATCTTTAACGGAGGTGGCTAAGCAAAAAATTGCCATGACTTCTGACGCCACGACGATATCAAATCCATCTTGCCGAACAAATCCGTTTGCGGTACCACCAATACCCACGACGATATCTCGCAGGGCGCGGTCATTCATGTCAACGACACGCTTCCAGGTTATACGACGGGGATCGATATCAAGCGCATTACCGTGATTGATATGGTTGTCTATCATCGCTGCCAACAAATTGTTAGCCAATGCAATCGCCGAAAAATCGCCTGTGAAATGCAGGTTGATATCTTCCATCGGCACGATCTGCGCATAGCCGCCACCTGCCGCACCACCCTTGACTCCGAATACCGGGCCTAGTGAAGGCTCACGCAAACAAATCACCGTTTTTTTACCGATACGATTGAGCGCGTCGCCTAAACCCACCGTAGTGGTGGTTTTACCTTCACCCGCAGGGGTTGGGCTAATCGCAGTGACGAGTACCAGTTTGCCATCAGGCTTACCTTTGAGTGAATCGACATAGTCGAGAGAAATTTTCGACTTATAGTGGCCATAAGGAACAAGATGATCGTCAGCGATACCAAGACGCGAAGCTATCTCAGTGATGCGTTTCATGGTCGCTTTTTGAGCTATTTGTATATCGCTTAACATACGATGTCCTATCTGTAATTTTTATGAGTATTCAGAAAAAACTCCGTGCAGACAGCACAGAGTCATCAAATGTTTACGTCACAAGATTTTGCGGTTTTCCAGCTATCGAGGCCTCGACGTTGTCGATTAGCTGATCTGCGAGAAATTGCATTGCGCCGTCCGATGCCCAGGCTACATGCGGGGTCAGTATGAAATTGGGCGTACGTATTTCAAGCAGGGGATTTCCGTCTTTCGGTGGTTCTTTGGTCAGCACATCAAAACCTGCGCCGGCAATAAGCCCGGTCTCTAATGCTGTTTTTAGCGCGTGTTCGTCGACCAACCCGCCGCGGGCGGTGTTGATCAAAATGGCGCTGCGTTTCATTTTTTTAAATTGCTCAATGCCGATAAAATTTCGTGATGCCGGCGTTAACGGGCAGTGCAAAGAAATAATGTCTGACTGAGTCAAGACAGTTTCAGGGTCTGTGAATTCCACATCAGCTGCTTTGGGTGGTGGATGGTCTGCAAACAGCACACGCATGCCGAGGGCACGTCCAATAGCTGCCGTTGCCTGACCAAGTGCGCCTTCACCGAAAATACCTAAAGTACTTCCATGCAAATCAAGTATGGGGTGATCAAAAAAACAGAATTGATCTTGCGCCTGCCAGCGGCCACGCAACACATCCTCTCGATAAGCAATCAGATTACGACGCAACGCAAATATCATTGCGAATGCGTGTTCAGGCACCGTGTGTACAGCATAATTACGAATGTTCGCCACCGCGATACCTCTCTCGCGACAGGCATCGATATCGATCACATCATAGCCAGTGGCAGCTACCGCAATCATCTTCAGATCAGGTAGCTTTTCTAAACTAGCTCTGCGAATTGGTACCTTGTTCGTAATAGCGACCGTTGCGCCAGCTAGGCGCTCGGCCACCAACGATTCCTGCGTCTGATCATGCTCTTCCCATACGTGAGCAAAAGACGGGCGACGTACCTCAGCTTTTAACGACTGCCGATCGAGAAATACTATGCGTTCCATTCGTTTCCTTTCTGTTGTTATTGGTTTCACGAGCGCTCAATTCGGATGGCGCGAAATCATGGGGCCAGCACTTTATAGCGGCATCATTCAGACTGCTGGATGCAAGCTTGATACCGCAGTCAAGCATGGTTACTTCCGCCCCTGAAATAACAGCCTCAAGATCCAACCCGTGATGACTGCAGCACATAAAACTTCAGCGAGAGGATCGTGTCTATCAATGATGTTGCCCAAATCTTCTTGTTCTATAATTTGCAACGACCCAAGCAGGCCATACATCAAGGAAAGTGTGGGCGAGTAGAGGCAATATCTCGTTTCCCGTTGCGCCGGCGTTGATCATGTCGATGACATCAAAATAGCGACCTTTGAGCCCAGCGCTATGAGCCATTTCCAAAAGGTCCCGCGCCTTCAGCGACACTGACATCTCCAGTTTGTTGTCCGCCTCACCCAGACTAGTTTCTGTTCCGAGTGCCAGCGCCTTCGTCTCCTTACCCCGGCGATAATTTCTATTTTTGCAATACCCCCTGAAGGCACAGCCATATTCATAGGCGTATTCCTATCTCGTATTAATAAATACCGATGGATCGGCCTCCTAAGGGGCTTAATCAAGGACAAATAAATCCCAAAAAGTCGGAGAAGTACGAGAATGTACTGGTGAGTTCAAATTGCTGATAATAAGAAATTCTTAACCTATAAGTAAATGCGGATTACCAATTGTTTTTTTGAAAACCCCTGTTCCAAGGATGGGCTGAATGTTGATCAGATCAATACAGTTGTTCGTATCGACCCTTCCTCCGATGCAGTAATTTTCAGGGCTTTATTTAGCTCGGTTTAATGTAGCCTTGGTGTTTTCATGGAGCCTGTCTTGTCTGTCATGTCTGTCAACTCGAGTTCTTTCTCCGACTTAAAGGCGCACATCGATCATCTGGTTGTCGGCGCTGCTTCGCTGGAAGAAGGCGTGCATTGGTGCCAGCGCACTTTGGGCGTAACACCTGAGCCCGGCGGTTCCCATGCGCTTTTCGGTACGCATAACCGGCTGCTACGCTTAAAGTCAGCAGGGCATCCCCTCGCCTATCTCGAGATCATTGCGATCGACCCGTCGGCCAGTCCCACGCGCGACAGCCACTTGGCCCGATGGTTTGACCTTGACGTGCCGACAATCCGGCACCAGCTAAGCCAGCAGGGGCCTCAACTACTGCATTGGGTCGCAAGTGTGCCTAACATCAACGCGGCCGTCGCAGACTGGCACGCAATGGACATTGAACGTGGTGTGGTTATCGAAGCCGCAAGACCTACCCCGCAAGGTCTGCTGCAATGGAAAATTACAGTGCGTGATGACGGGCAGCGACTGATGGGCGGTGCATTGCCAACCCTCATCGAATGGGGTGCTGACCATCCTGCTAGCGCAATGGGCGGTCCAGCGCTCGAGTTACGGTCGCTGAGTTTGCAGCATCCTCACGCAGAGCCGCTGCAGTCAGCGCTGGCTGCCATAGGACTGAATGACATACCTGTCGCAGTCGGCCATCCTGGCATCTTTGCTGAGTTGACGCTCAGTGATGGCAGTAACATCTGCCTATCCCACCTTGAAAAAGCTTGAGCACAAATAGCGCAACACGCCATTAATTTTCTGGCGTGCTTTTATAAATGCCGATATTTTTAATCCACCGGTACCTGATTCGAATTTATGCCGGATTCGATAGCAACGGTGTTTCTTTACGAGTTACGCTTTCGCCAAAACTTTGATGGGCGAAGTGATTGATGAATCTTTTCCAAGGCGAACGAATGGTGTTCCTGAGAAAAAGTAGTAACTTATGTCAGCCAACGTACTTGCAGGATCGTTGCAAAAGATGATTTTCTTTGATTGATATGCATTTTGTTCAGACATCAAGTCAAAAAATCAATGTTCGTCTTCGCGCTGCAAACGAGATTTGAACCGTTCAAAGCCGCGCTCGCTTGCGATGGACGCTATATCAGTCAATGGAAGGTTGCTGCATTGGGCTAAATCCAACGTTTGCGCGACATCGAAAGCTTCCTCGACAACAAAAAAGCCGAGCTTTTTTAAGCGAGACAATTCAGACTGTAAAGCTGAGCGAATCGCTTTTTCATCAGACTGCTCCATGGACACCCTCCTGTTAACCAGAGGGTGCAATTTATCTATTGAATATGTCTAGGCAATGACGGCTTAATGACAATCCCAGTATCAAAGAGCTTGTTTGAGATATATCAAATGACAGAGCTTTTACAAGAGCCGCATAATTTTTGAGGGCATTCCCAAGACCTACCGCGAATTGTCAATGCAGTAAAGTGATCAGCTGCCCTGATTGCAAGGATCTTCGGCAGCGTGGAATG
>CAMBJI010000098.1 GCA_945867725.1 Bordetella parapertussis | reverse complement strand
TCGTCCACAGCTATTACGCCGTACCGGAAAACGCGGCGCATGTGCTTGCCGAGAGTGTGTACGGCGCCCCATTTTGTTGCGCTGCAGGACGGGATAATATTTTTGCGACCCAGTTCCATCCTGAAAAAAGTGCATCGGCTGGTTTGCAGCTTTATAAAAATTTTGTACATTGGAACCCTTGATTCGCGTCCGCGGTATCCGCCTTGTCTGAACTCTTGATTAACTCATTTCACTACCAGTAGCCATGCTGCTTATACCTGCTATCGACCTCAAAGACGGTCAATGCGTACGCCTTAAACAAGGTGACATGGATCAGGTCACGGTCTTTTCTGAAGATCCTGCCCAGATGGCCCGCCACTGGCTCGAAAAGGGCGCCCGGCGCCTGCATCTGGTCGATCTGAATGGCGCATTTGCCGGCAAGCCGAAAAATGAGCCGGCGATCAAAGCCATCCTCGCGGCGGTACGTGGCTATGCTGATGAGCACGACATAGAGGAAATCCCCGTGCAGCTCGGCGGCGGTATACGTGATCTCGATACCATCGAGCGCTATCTCGACGATGGCATCTCCTACATCATCATCGGTACCGCTGCGGTAAAAAATCCAGGCTTTCTGCATGACGCTTGCAGTGCCTTTCCCGGTCAAATCATCGTCGGACTTGATGCTAAAGACGGCAAGGTTGCGACGGATGGCTGGAGCAAGCTCTCTGGCCATGAAGTGATAGATCTCGCTAAAAAATTCGAAGACTATGGTTGCGAAGCCATTGTCTATACCGACATCGGTCGCGACGGCATGATGAAGGGTGTCAACATCGAAGCGACCGTCAAGCTGGCTCAGAGTATGAAGATTCCCGTTATCGCATCGGGTGGCGTTCACGATATCAAGGATGTCGAAGCCCTGTGTGCCGTTCAGGACGAAGGCATCGAAGGCGTGATCTGCGGTCGCTCCATTTACGAAGGCACGCTCGATCTCAGCCAGGCACAACGACGGGCCGATGAACTTTCCGGCGAACTCGACGAAGACTCGGAAGACACGGAAGACACGGAAGACACCAAAGACTGACATGACCCTTGCCAAGCGCATTATTCCCTGTTTGGACGTGACTGCCGGGCGGGTCGTCAAAGGTGTCAATTTCGTCGAACTGCGCGATGCGGGTGATCCGGTTGAAATTGCGCGTCGCTATGACGAGCAGGGCGCAGACGAAATTACCTTTCTCGATATCACGGCATCTTCCGATGATCGTGATCTCATTCTGCACATCATTGAAGCCGTGGCATCGCAAGTTTTCATTCCGCTGACGGTTGGCGGTGGCGTGCGCGTGGTTGATGACGTGCGTCGTCTGCTCAATGCCGGCGCTGATAAAGTTAGTATGAACACCTCAGCAGTCACTAATCCCCAGCTCGTTGCTGATGCGGCGGACAAGTATGGCTCGCAATGTATTGTGGTGGCGATTGATGCCAAGCGTTCAGACGCAGGTCATTGGGAAGTATTCACGCATGGCGGGCGGCGTGCGACCGGATTGGATGCGGTCGAATGGGCGCGCAAGATGCAGTCGCTCGGCGCGGGTGAAATTCTCTTGACCAGCATGGACAGGGACGGCACTCGCTCCGGTTTCGATTTGCCGCTTACGCGCGCCGTATCGGATGCCGTATCGATTCCGGTGATTGCCTCCGGTGGCGTCGGCACGCTACAGGATCTCGCCGATGGCATTACCGAAGGTCATGCGGATGCCGTGCTCGCTGCGAGCATTTTTCACTATCAACATCACACGGTGCAGGAAGCCAAGCAATTCATGGCGGCCTTGGGCATACCTATGAGGCTGACATGATTGCGCGCACCAAATGGTTGAATCGCATTCATTGGGATGAGAACGGGTTGGTGCCCGTGATTGCGCAGGAAGTCGGCACCAACGAAGTGCTGATGTTCGCGTGGATGAATCGCGATGCGCTCGCGCGGACGGTGGAACTGGGTCAGGCGGTCTACTGGAGTCGCTCGCGCAAAAAACTCTGGCACAAGGGCGAAGAATCCGGACATTTTCAGGAAGTGCAGGAAATACGGGTTGATTGCGATCAGGACGTGTTGCTACTTAAAGTGAAGCAAGTGGGTGATATTGCCTGCCACACGGGTCGACATTCCTGTTTCTTCAGTAAATTCGAGCACAATGGTGATGAGTCGGACTGGATCGAAGTCGATCCGGTCCTGAAAAACCCAGACGATATTTACAAATAAAATATGAGCGACGTTCTATCGCGCCTGGCGCAAGTGATCGAGTCACGCAAGCCCGAAGCAGGCGGTAACCCCGAGACGTCTTATGTCTCGCGACTGTTCGATAAGGGCGATGACGCTATTTTGAAGAAAATCGGCGAAGAAGCCACCGAGACTGTCATGGCTGCCAAGGATGTGCGCGCGGGTGCCGACGCCAGCAAGCTGGTGTATGAATGCGCCGACCTGTGGTTCCATTCGCTGATCATGCTTGCGCGTTTTGATCTCAGTCCTCAGCAAGTACTGGATGAGCTGGCGCGTCGCGAGGGTTTGTCGGGTATTGAGGAAATGGCCAATCGCAAATTGAAGGAACGCGAGCAAAGCGAGCGGAAAACCTGACACGCTGATCGGCCTTGAATTTGGATCTGGAGGCAGACAGACTGCACCAGATAGCTTCACGGAGATTCTCAAAATACGGCGCGCGCGCCTCAAAACACAAAGAAAGTGAGATAAATCGTGGATAACTGCATTTTTTGCAAGATCGCTGCCGGCAAAATTCCTGCGAAGACTGTCTATGAAGATGATGATGTCATTGCCTTCCATGACATTAATCCAGCCGCGCCGGTCCATGTGCTGATCGTGCCCCGTGAGCATATTCCGACGCTGGCTGATGCTAATGAGAAGCACACGGCATTGTTGGGTAAAATGATGCTGCTTGCGCCGAAACTGGCGGCAGAGCTGGGTGGTGGCTTTAGTCACACGCCTGAGGGTCCGATGGGGGGATTCAAAACGCTGGTTAATAGCGGTCCTGATGGCGGTCAGGAGGTGTACCATCTCCACCTGCACATCATGGGCGGTCCCCGGCCATGGCGCAGCGAACGGTGATTTGTTCCGTAAAATTATTTATCAGATGAGAGCCTGCGGGTTCGGCTAGGAGATACAAATGGGTTCGTTCAGTATTTGGCACTGGGTCATCGTGCTGGTGATTGTCATGCTGGTATTTGGCACCAAGAAATTGGGGAATATCGGTTCCGATCTCGGCAAGGCCGTCAAAGGCTTTAAGGATGGCGTTAAACCCCCCGAAGATGAAAAAGACGGAGCGCCATCCCAGGTGACGGACAAGGCCACCATCGATGTCGAAGCACGCGAAAAATCCAAGAGCTGATACTGCTTCCATCAAGCGCGACAGCGGCCGCTGCCGGCCGCCCGCCCGCCTTCCTCCTGACCCTCTGTCCCGATGATTGACCTTGGTCTTACCAAAATCGCGCTGATCGGTGCGGTCGCGCTAGTCGTGATCGGCCCTGAGAAGCTGCCAGCGGTGGCTCGCATGGCGGGCACCCTGTGGGGGCGCGCGCAGCGGTACATGAACACGGTGAAGGCCGAAGTCAATCGCGAGATGCAGATGGAGGAGCTCAACAAGATGCACTCTGGCTTCATGAATGCCACCTCCAAAATCAACCAGACGATCAGCCAGAGTTTTTCTGAGGTGCAGCAAAATCTTACCGAGGCTGGCGACTCGCTGACGGAAGCAATGGCCGAGGCCAATGAGGCCTATACAGGCTACAGTGAAGCCCTCCGCGTACCCACCGATGAAGATCTGGCTGCCAAGCGGCGCGATTTCAGGAAGAAAAAACTGTCACAAACCTCTTCACTGCCGATCTGGTTCAAACGATCGACGGGTCGCAAGACGCGGGTGATGTCTGGTGCGGCGAGAGTCGCGCGCTACCGCCCGAACATGGGTAGAACCATCAGGTTTTTCAACTAAAGCATGGCTGAAGACAACGCCCCCGGCATGCAGGAGACCTTCATCTCCCATCTGATCGAGTTGCGCACGCGACTCGTGCGTGCATCGGCCGTGGTTCTGGTGGTTTTTATTGTCTTGTTTGCGGTGTGGCCGGGTGCCGCTGCCGTCTACGATTTTCTGGCGCAACCCATGATGAATGCGCTGCCCGAGGGATCGAAAATGATCGCCACCGGCGTCATCACGCCTTTTATGGTGCCCATGAAGGTGACGATGATGCTGGCGCTGATGATCTCGTTGCCATGGGTGCTTTATCAGGCTTGGGCCTTCGTCGCGCCGGGACTCTATACACATGAAAAACGTCTGGTGGCGCCCCTGATTATTTCTTCATCGGCGTTGTTCATACTGGGTGTGGCGTTTTGCTATTACTTTGTGTTCGGTACCGTTTTTAAATTCATCAACGAATTTGCACCTAAATCTATTTCGGTCGCGCCGGATATCGAAAACTATCTCGATTTTGTACTGACCATGTGTCTGGCTTTTGGTCTGACCTTCGAAGTGCCGGTCGTTGTGATCGGACTGGTTCGCATGGGCCTGGTCACCGTCGAGAAACTCAAAGCCATCCGGCCCTATGTGATCGTGGGTGCATTCGTGATCGCGGCGGTTGTGACGCCGCCTGATGTGATGAGCCAGCTGTTCCTTGCTATACCGCTTTGTCTGCTTTACGAGCTTGGATTGCTGCTTGCACCTTTTTTTGAGAAGGCGACTCAGGCACCCAAGGAAACGGTCTGATCTGTTTGCTCAGGGTGTGGGCTCGGCTGCCCGTAGCCACTTCACCAGCGGCGCTGAAGCTTTAAAATCCGCGAGCAGCAAATCGGGTAGTTTTTCTGGTGACATTTTCGTCACACTGATTTCCCGCCGAACCATATAACTCTTCAGTTTCAAAAATTCCGGATGCGGCGCATCGGCGTCAAAGCCTTTGGGCAAACGTATCAGCTTGTCTCTTTCCATCAAGCCGCCGAAAGTAGTGTGCAATCCTTTGTCTCGCAAGAGGCGTTGAAAGCCCGCAGCATCATTGACAATATGCTGACGTACAGCCCGCAGGCGATCAGCGGGTGGTCCGTATTCGCCGCCAGCTGAAAACAAAACGCCTCGGGCATCGATGTGAAAATAGTACGCTGGCCCGCCACCCTGGCTGGGTTTTTTGAGACCGCTGGCGGTAATCGCCGCAGAAAAAGTGGTTTTGTAGGGCGGTTTGCCGCGCGCGAAACGCAGATCCCGGTTCACTCTGAACATCGCTTTTTTCGGATTGCAATGCGCAATGACCGGATCGAAACGCGTGATGCCGGCGATCAGTGTTTCGACCAGCGTCAGTAACTCACCGCGCAAAATGTCATAGCGCGGTTTATTCATCACAAACCATGCACGATTATTGTTTTCTTCCAGCTCGGACAAGAACTGAACCAGGTCTCGAAGGTGCATGAGATTTACTCGCTCTCCATGGGCCGGCGCGGTTTCGAGCGTGGTCTGCGTCCGACCGTAATGTCGATGGCGGCTTCACTCGATTTGCGCAATACGGTCAGACGGACTTTCTCGCCAGGCGTGAGTTGTGCAACCAGATTGAGCATCGACACCGTATCGGAGACCGGCTTGTCGGCGACAGACAAAAGAATATCGCCCGGTTTCACGCCTGCCTTGTCGGCCGGCCCTCCTCTGAGTACACCGGCGATAATTGTGCCACTCGATTTTTGCAAACCGAAATTCTCGGCCAGTTCGGGTGTAATGTCCTGCGGCTCGACGCCGATCCAGCCACGTACTACCTGCCCATTTCTGATGATGGCATCCATCACTGTTTTCACTGTGGTGACTGGGATGGCAAAGCCAATGCCCAAGGATCCGCCGCCGCGCGTGTAGATCACATTATTGATGCCGAGTAGATGCCCGTTGGTGTCGACCAGTGCGCCACCGGAATTACCCGGATTGATTGCAGCATCGGTCTGAATGAAATTCTCAAAGGTATTGATGCCCAGATGATTGCGGCCCAGCGCGGAGATGATCCCCATGGTGACCGTTTGTCCGACACCAAAGGGATTGCCGATCGCCAGCACCACGTCACCAACTTTGGCGTTGTCTAGTCTGCCCAAGGTGATGGAGGGCAGATTTTTTAGATTCACCTTGATAACAGCGAGATCGGTATCCGGATCGGAGCCCACTAGCTTGGCAGGAACCTTTCTACCATCGGCGAGTGCGACTTCCATTTCTTCTGCGCCATCGATCACGTGATCATTGGTCAGAATATAGCCTTCAGAGCTGATGATAACGCCCGAGCCCAAGCTGAATTGTTTGTCATCCTGCGCGTTTGGACCCTCGCCAAAGAAGCGTCGGAAGAAGGGGTCGTTATTGAATTGACGTGCCTGCGATCGCGCTTCCTTGGTCGTGAAAATATTGACCACAGCCGGCATTGCTCGGCGAGCGGCTTCGCGGTAGCTGCCTTGCGATGGCGCTGCATCCGACCCTGCGGCTTCTTGCACGGACACCGGTTTGGATTCCAGATGGATGCTGGACGTGCTGCGCGCTAGCCACTCGGGTTTGAGTGTCGCTACAATGAACCACAGCGCCAGTGCCACGGTAATGGTCTGCGCAAACAATAACCAGAGACGACGCATAGCAGGTATGGAAATGAGCGAAAAAAAATCGAACGGGACGTGCTGGAAAAGCATCTTGCCAGCACGTTGGATATTAACCGTTTTCGTGACTATTGCCCCAATGGCTTGCAGGTCGAGGGGTGTGAGCAGATTCAATATGTCGTTAGTGGTGTCACGGCGAGCCTCGCATTGATTGAAGCTGCGCTGGAAAAGGGTGCCGATACCTTGCTCGTTCACCACGGCTACTTTTGGAAGGGGGAAGATCCACGCGTGGTGGGTTACCGGCAAAAGCGTTTAAAAATGCTGCTGGCAAACAATATCAATTTGTTTGCCTATCATCTTCCGCTTGATGCGCATCCTCAGTTGGGTAATAACGCGCAGTTGGGTCAGCTGCTTGGTCTGAAGTCCGATAGTCGTTTCGGTGAGCAGGATCTCGGTTGGCTGGGCGTGACCGCTCCCGAGATTGCTACGGTGGGTGATCTTGCGCGCCTCGTGGAGCGCGCATTGGGACGTGCTCCTTTAGTCATCGGAAATCCTGATCAGGCAGTCGAGCGGGTCGGCTGGTGTACCGGAGCCGCGCAAAATTCGCTGGCCGATGCCATTGCAGCAGGTGCGAGCGTTTATCTCAGTGGTGAGATTTCTGAGCAAACCGTGCATCTGGCGCGTGAATCAAATGTGGCCTATCTGGCGTGCGGTCATCATGCAACT
>CAMBJI010000097.1 GCA_945867725.1 Bordetella parapertussis | reverse complement strand
GCAAGTTCATCGCCGTGCGGCCAGAAGGCCACCATTTTACCCAAAGCTTCCTGTCCTGACCTGCGCAGTGCTTACTGGCGAGGGCTGCTGGCTCCTCCTGAGGCACCGCCTGGAGCACCTGAATCGTACGCCCCACCCGGTTTAACGGTTCCATCGCCCGCGCCAGATTCACCGGATGCTCCGGACGATGCCGGTGATTCTGATGACTCCGATTTACCCGAACCACTTTTACCCTCGCTGGTTGGCTTGAGATTTTTGCGAGTATCGTTAGCCATTTGCTGATGGGTTTCCACCGCAGCGATGATTTTGCTGGCATAGCTTTTCAAGTCAACATCTTCTGCCTTGCTGTTGATGCGCTCAAGCAGTCGGTGTGTGTCCTTCAGCGCGCGCGTGCTCTCATGGTTCATGTACTGTCGGTCGAATTTTTCTCCTGAGAGTGCTGCCAATTTTTTCTCGACTGATTGCTGCTGACGATCTATCTCGGCAGGTAAACTAACCCCCTTGGACTGGGCCAGCTGTTTCAGCTCATCTTGCGCTTTCATATGATCATCAAGCATTTTTTTGGCAAAACTTTTGACTTCATTGCTTTGGGCTTTTTCCTGCGCCAGCTTACCCAGAGCGATTTCGGCGAGATTTGCCTGAGCGAGTTGCTTTAGCATTCGCTCATCAGATTGATTCAATTTGGCCTGCGAAACACCGGATGAAGTTTCATTGCTTTGCGATGCAGAAGGTTTGTTCCCTTTCTCCTGAGGATGAACGGTGAGTGAATTCGTCAGCAGTGCGGTACTAACCAATCCGAAGAAAATTCCGGCAACACCGGACTTGATTTGATGCATGGGCATTTATTTCTCCTTGCTTATTGAGGGAAGAAGCCTGCACTGCATCGCAAATCACGTGCCATGAGCGGAAACGAGCGCCTATGCGCGCCCTGAAAAAGCACAGACGGGAAAAACTACCGATTACAAGAAAAAAATGTCCGATGTACGTGCCTGCACTTGCGAATACGAATGCATTTCTTGTGTCGCCGGTCCATCGCAAGCTATCATCGGCTGCTTTTGCCAACAGCAATCTTTGTGCGCATTGTTGACGACACAAGATGAACACTGACCCTTACCCAGGAATGTATCCAACTCCATGAAATCAGGCAGCCGATCTCCAACATCGCAACCCCTACTTGCGGACACCCACATCCGGGTCAGGCACTCAGCCATCCATGGCAACGGTATGTTCGCGACACGCAAAATTCCCGCTGGCGCTCGCATCATTGAATACACGGGAAAGCGCATTACTGAAAAGCAGGCCGAGAAACGTTTTGGCCTGGATCCTGACAATCCTCACCATACGTTTTTCTTTAGTCTGGAAAGCGGAAAGCTGATTGATGGCGGCGACCAAGGTAATGATGCGCGCTGGATTAACCACGCATGCGAGCCTAATTGCGAAGCGCAGGAAGATAAGGGGCGGGTCTACATTCACGCTCTGCGAGACATTTCACGAGGCGAGGAGCTGTATTACGACTATGGACTGGTGATTGAAGAAAAAATGAGCAAGGCGCTCAAAGAGGCTTACGCATGCCGTTGCGGCACAGCCAAGTGCCGTGGAACGATGCTTGGTCTTGTTAAAAAAACGCCGGCGAAAAAAGCCACAAAAAAGAAAGCTTAAATGCGCCTGCGTTCAGTTCATTCAAAAAAAGTTCTACCAGCGACCCGAATCTTCGCGTGCCATATCTAGAAACTCTGTCCGCATGGCGAGATTGGGTTGCAATTCGCCCAGCATTGCTGAGGTAACGGTCTCTTCACCGGCCGTTCGTATCCCGCGACTTTCCATGCACAGGTGACGGCAGCGTATAACGACGCCCACCGCCTTGGGGTCCAACGTTTCCATTAGGGCATTGGCGATCTGTATGGTCATGCGCTCTTGCACTTGCAAGCGGCGTGAAAAGCATTCGACCAATCGCGTCAGCTTGGAAAGACCAACAATTTTTCCGTTCGGCATATAGCCGACCGTCGCCTTGCCAAAAAACGGCGCCAAATGGTGCTCGCAATGGCTGTAGACAGGGATATTGCGTACGACGATAAGCTCGTTGTACTCCTCTGCACCATCTTCGAAGGTTTTAAGTACATCAGCCGGTTGTTGATGATATCCCGCCGTCCAAGCCATCCAGGCTTTGGCAACTCGCGCAGGGGTTTCCCGAAGGCCCGGCCGGTCCGGATCCTCTCCTATGCTGATAAGGAAACGCCGCCAGTCATCTTCGGTGAAATGTTCGGACATGCAATTCTTTCAAAAAAATAAAGCGGTTAACGAAGCGGCCCTGTACACCGGAACTCATCGCAACGCTACGTCTCTAGGGACGTGATCCTACCCGAATTTGGAAATTCGTTTTTGTGCCGGCCCGAAGCAGCTTGAAAGAACGTCATGAGTTATCCTTTACATTCTGTTTTAACTCTTGGGAGACACTGAGTAAAAACCTGGAAATTTTTATGATTTAATGAAACGGTATCCCGCCCCTGAATTTTCGAACCCCTGCGCCGCACCGGCGGGCCGGAGCGACTTAAACGGCGGTTTTACCCAGAGCCTCCCTGAATCTGGTATTTATCTGAACCTACTAATTTGAATCTACTGAATAGAGGCGCATCCCCATGCAATTCAAAAAAAATCTTTCTTCATTTTCCACTTTGTCGCTGGTACTTGCGGCGCTTTGCGTTCCCGCAGCGTTAATGGCGGCCCCTTTTGCCTATGTCCCGAATGAAAAGTCGGGCACCTTGTCGGTGATCGATACTGAGAACGATACGGTGGTTGCTGAAATCAAAGCAGGCGACAAGCCACGCGGCTTGGCGGTGTCTATTGATGGCAAAACTTTGTATGTCAGTGATCAGCCGCATAATGCGCTGGTTAAAATCAATCTGGAAGACCGATCGATATTAGGCAGCATTGATCTGGGCGAATCACCGGAAGGGGTGTCGATTTCTCCTGACGGCAAATGGGTTGCTGCCGCCTCAGAGATCAGTAACTCGGTGAATTTCATTTCGACCGCCACGGGTCGCAAAATGTTTGCCGTAAAAACCAAAGGGAAAAATCCCGAGCATGCGGTGTTCAGTCCCGATAGCAAACTGATGTTTGTCTCAGCCGAAGAAGCCGATACCGTGGATGTGATTGATGTGCGCAAACGCAAGCAGATCGGCTCGGTGAAGGTGGGTGATCGCCCACGTGGCATTGCATTTCGTCCGGATGGCAAAGTCGCTTATGTGGCTTCGGAGATTGCCAGCATGGTCTATGCCATTGATGTGGCCAGCCGCAAGGTCATCAAAGAAATCAAGACCGGCAACTTCAGTAACGGCGTCACCATGGCGCCTGATGGCAAGCGCGTTTACATCTCTAACGGCAAAGACGGCACTGTCTCGGCCATCGATACGTCTAACAACAGCGTGCTCGCCACCATCCCGGTGGGCAAGCGCCCATGGAATATGGCCATTACGCCTGATGGAAAAAAGTTGTATGTCGCGAATGGCCGCTCGAATTCCGTAACTGTGATTGATACTGAGCAGTTGACCCCTTCGGGTGAAGTTAAAGTGGGTGAAATGCCTTGGGGCGTCGTGATTCGTTGAGCGAGTTTTTAAACTCGATCAAAAAACCTGCGCGCGAATTACGCACGCAGGGTTTTTTTAGTCAAAATTAGGGGCGCTTTGAGACATTGTTGAGACTTAATACACAAGTTTGACACCTTAGGTCCATTGGTGAAAAAAATTCACTTGTGGCTTGATAAGCGCAAACTCTATATTCCAGAGCCCCAAAGAGTAGCATTGCAAAAATTTCAAATCTTTGTTGTTAAAACATAAATGAAAATTTTGTTTGGGACATGTGGTCTATTACTAAGTGAACAGAAAACCAATCGGAGATTAAACTTGGCTAAATCCAACGTATTTGTGAAGAGCGTTCTTGCATCGGCGATGCTCGTTGCGTTTTCCGCATCCAGCTTTGCAAAAGACGAGAATCTGGAAAAGATCTCGGCAATGAAAAACACCGACACAGCAATCGATATTCCTACCGTTCCACAGACCGGCAAGAATGTTGACCAGCTCAAGGCCAACCTGAAAAAGATCAAAATGCCATAAGGCTTCAAGATCGAGTTGTACGCGGTTGTTCCTGATGCACGCTACATGGCGGTTGCTCCTTCGACCAACATGCTGTTCGTTGGCACACGCAAGACCACAGTTTGGGCTGTTACTGACCGTAACGGCGACATGACCGCTGACGAAGTCAAGCCATTCGCTCCTTCGATCAAGTTCAAAAATCCGAACGGCGTTTGCTGGACAAAAGACGGCTTCCTGATCGTTACTGAATCGAACCGCGTTCTGAACTTCCCAGCTGCCGAATACTTCTACGAAGGTCCGGACGTTGCAGTCATCACCGCTGTTCAAGAAGGCGGCCTGATTCCTGTTGAAGAGCAGTCATACAACCACACCGGCCGTGTATGCCGCGTTGCTGATGACGGCAAACTGTACGTGACCCTGGGTCAGCCATACAACGTTCAGCCAAAAGACAAGATCGACCTGTACAACAAGGTAGGTATTGGTGGTGTTATCCGTCTGAACCCGTTTGATGGCTCCGGCAAAGAAGTGTATGCGATGGGCATGCGTAACCCAGCTGGTATCGACATCAACCCGAAAGACAAGACTATCTGGACGACTGACAACCAGGTTGACGGTTTGGGTGACGACATTCCTCCGGGCGAACTGAACCGTATCACCAAGGCAGGCCAGCACTTCGGCTTCCCTTACTGGAACGGCAAGTTCAAAGTTGCTGGCTCGCCTGCAGCGACTGAACTGAAAGACATGGTAGAGCCAGCAAATGCTGTGTTCCCACAAGTTGAGTTCCCTGCACACCAGGCTCAGCTGGGCATGTCCTTCTACACCGGCAAAGCTTTCCCTAAGAAATACCAGGGCGGCATTTTCGTGGCATCGCACGGTTCTTGGAACCGTACAGAGCCTAGCGGCTACCTGATCAACTTCGTTCCTCTGAACGCAGACGGTACTGCTGGCAAGGCTGAAGTCTTCGCTGACGGCTTCCTGGACAAGACGACCAAGCGCGCCCTGGGCCGCCCGGTTGACGTTGCCAACCTGCCCGATGGCTCGATCCTCGTGTCTGACGACTACGCTGGTGCAATCTACCGCATCTCGTACGCAAACTAAGAGA
Organism: Bordetella parapertussis; assembly: GCA_945867725.1. Lineage (GTDB taxonomy): Bacteria > Pseudomonadota > Gammaproteobacteria > Burkholderiales > Burkholderiaceae_D > Pernthalerella. Next base: position 2,136 of record CAMBJI010000097.1, on the reverse strand, counting down.
GCCTTGAACACGACCGGGCCACAAGCCTGGTCGCTGTAATGCAAATCGCCTGCCCCGTTTGTACGAGGCAGGCGATTTTGTTTTAGCCTACAGTTTCACCTTCATCATTTACTTTATTCAGATTCAGATCATGAAATCAGCCGCACTTCTCACTACATTACTGGCCTTGGCCAGTGTTTCCTTACCTGCCGCCGCCGACATGAAAGCCGGCGAAAAAGCCGCTCAAAGCTGCATCATGTGCCATGGCGAAAATGGCCTCTCCAGAATGCCAGGCACGCCTTCGCTGGCGGGTCAGCCAGAAATTTACCTCGCTAGCCAATTGAAGCAATTTCGCGATGGAAAGCGTCACAATGAAGTGATGAACGTGATCGCCAAGCCGCTTTCCGATGAGGATATCGACAACGTTTCCGCGTGGTTCGCGCAATTTGAAGTCGAGTTAAAAAAGAAGTAATTCAGCCCACTCATGCCAAAAAAATCGCCGGCGTATGCCGGCTTTTTTTATGTGCTATTCGACGACTCAAAACACATCAGTGTGCATTGCTTTGAGAATCGCTTCGATAGCAGGATGCTTGATTTTTCTTTCGTTAGAGATCGCATAAATTTGCTCAGTAACCTCTGACATGGGGCCCACAGGCACCGCACCGAATTGTTCGAAAACATCGGCAGTGAGTACTGACGGCGCCGGGAACATACCGCGACCCACGCGTCCAAATGTGTGCAAGAGTGCATTGTCATCGAACTCACCAATCACATCAGGACGCAGATCATGACTTTCGAACCACTGATCAATACGGGCACGTATCGCGTTATTACGCGTCGGTAACAGCAAAGGTGCACCCATCAGACTGCCTGGAAATCCAGCGGTATACTTTGCCGCTAGGGCAGGTATGCCGAACAAACTAGTTTGCGTTTCGACCAGCAAGTGACTGAATACGCGCAAGGATGAACCTGGCGGCACCGGCCTATCAGTCAGCATCACATCGAGTTTGTGCACTGACAGCTTTCCAAGAAGGGCCTCAAACTGCTCCTCATAGCAAACCAGCCTGACACGTTGAGGCAAGGCCAACGCGGCCTCCAGCAGCCGGGAAGCAATAAGCTTGGGCAGGGAATCGGAAATACCTACCGTTAGGCGCATCACAGGCTCGATGTCGGTGGCGCTCAAGGCATCTTGTAGTTGCTCGCCCAAGAGAAAGATCTGGTCCGCGTACCTCAAGGCCAGATCTCCGGCCTCAGTCAGGACGAGACGTCGTCCTTGCGGTTTGAACAAGGATTTACCAATGGATTTTTCTAGCTGCGAGAGTTGAGCACTCACGGTTTGCACAGCCAACCCAAGGCGCTCAGCAGCCCGGGTGATGCTGCCCTCTTTAGCGACGACCCAGAAGTAATGCAGATGGCGAAAATTGAGACTCAACGCGAAGACCTTTCCGGTTTTTCGAACTCACCGTCCAATTATCTCTGGTTTTTTAGGGGCGCGCAGAAACCCACCCTAAAAAGTACGCTGGTAAACTCCTCCAATTAATTTCAACAATACCTTTTTCAGAAAGTCCCCCATGATTGAACTGCTGTCCGACCCTCAAATCTGGCTGGCATTTTTAACGCTGACTGCGCTTGAACTGGTTCTGGGTATCGACAACATCATTTTTATCTCGATTCTGGTCGATAAGCTACCGCCGCATCAACGCGAAATTGCCCGAAAAATCGGACTGGTTGGGGCCATGTTCATGCGCATTGGCTTACTGATGGTTCTCTCTTGGATCGTTGGATTGAAGGAGACACTGTTTACGGTTCTCGACCAGCCGTTTTCTGGCCGTGACATTGTGCTGTTGCTAGGCGGCCTGTTCCTGATCTGGAAAAGTGTGGGCGAAATTCATGAATCCTTTGAGGGCGCACACGAGGTACAGAAAAATATCGTACACGCCTCATTTGCCTCCATCATCGCGCAGATCATGCTGATCGATATGGTGTTCTCGCTCGACTCCATCATCACGGCCGTCGGGATGGTTGAGCAGGTTGCCGTGATGGTGGCTGCGGTCGTTACCTCTGTTTTGCTGATGATGGTGTTCGCAGGCCCCATAGGACGGTTTGTTTCCAAACATCCGACCGTAAAAATGCTTGCGCTGTCCTTCCTGGTGGCCA
>CAMBJI010000096.1 GCA_945867725.1 Bordetella parapertussis | reverse complement strand
CCTGTGCAGGGGGCGCTCGCATTTGCCCAATCGGTCGGTATGGTCTCGTATCACGCGCGAGTGCTGCAGACTGCCACTGATACTGCGGCTAGAGCCCATCAGCAACATCACCACGGCCACCATCAGGCGCATCACGCGCATCACGCTGGGCATGGATCGTCGGATACATCGGACAAAGCCTCGGCAAAGTCGATGCCTCACTCGCAAGCTTCCTGTACCGATTGCGCGAAGTGTTGCCTGACAGGCGCCACTGCACCGCCGCCCAATGCCGTTCAGGCAAGTTCAGTTTCTTTTGTACTCGGTGCTTTCAAACCCGTCTCTATCGAAGTAGCCGTCCACATCCCCGAAAAGCCTGAACGACCTCCCCGAGCTTTCCCTCACGCTCTGACCTGACACGCAGCCTGATGGCGTGTCAGCACTGACATGCTCGCTTGCCGCTGGCAAGCATTCACTTTGTGTCGAGGTTTTTCATGAAATCCCAATCTATAGCGCGTGCCGGCGCTGTGCTGACGTTGACTGGTGTGCTGGCAGCTTGCGCCGGTTTTTCGCCCGATGGTGGTCTCGATGGTGTGTCTTCACTCACCCGAGATCGCGCTGGTTTTGGTGTGCAACGCGAATCGGAAGCTGCGCAGGCCCACGTCGTTCAACTGCTCGCTAGCGATCTGACGCCGGATGGCGTCGTGCAGATCGCGCTGCTCAACAACAAACGATTGCAGGTCGCACTGGCTGATCTGGGCGTTGCCGAAGCCGATCTGGTGCAAGCCGGGCGATTGCGTAATCCACGTCTGTCTTTTGGTCGTCTGTCGGGCAACGATGCCACTGAAATTGACCGTGCGGTGTTGTTCGATCTGGCCGGTCTATTGACGATGCCTTTGCGTCGTGCCATCGAAGAGCGTCGTTTCAGTCAGGCGCAATTGCAGACCGCGTTGCAGGTAATTCGTTTGGCTACCGATACACGTCGCGCTTATTTTCAGGCAGTCGCTGCGAATCAAACCCTGAGTTACATGCGTCAGGCAGCGCAGGCCACTGAAGCCAGCGCCGAGCTCGCACAACGCATGGCCGGCGTCGGCAACTGGAGCAAACTGGATCAGGCACGCGAGCAGGTGTTTTATGTCGAGGTCACGGCACAACTGGCTCGCGCTGAGCAGAGCGCCAACGCCAGCCGCGAGAGATTGATTCGCCTCATGGGATTAACGGGAGAGCAAGCGAAGATCAGCTTGCCCGACCGTCTGCCGGCATTGCCGGACAAGCCAGATGCACCTGCTGATATCGAAAAGACGGCGCTCGCACGACGATTGGATGTACAGGCAGCCAAAATGGAAACTGAACACACTGCTCGCACATTGGGACTGACTCGCGCGACGCGTTTCGTAAACGTACTCGAGGCGGGCTATCAGAACAAAAGCGCCACCGGCGAATCACGTGCTGATGGCTATGAGGTTGAGCTGAGCCTGCCCTTATTCGACTGGGGTACGGCACGCACACGCCGCGCCGAGGCTATTTACACGCGCTCAATGATGAGAACGGCGGATGTTGCCGTTCAGGCGCGCTCGGAAGTTCGCGAATACTACGCAGCCTATCGTACAAACTTTGAGGTATCGCGCCGCTACAGAGACGAAATTGTCCCGCTCAGAAAACGCGTGTCCGAAGAAGTTCTGCTGCGTTACAACGGCATGTTAGTGAGTGTGTTTGAACTGCTGACCGATGCACGTGCTCAGATCGGGAGTATCAACGCTGCGATTGAAGCCCAGCGTGACTTTTGGATTGCCGATACCGAGCTGAATTTCGCGTTGCATGGCGGTAGTTTGGGTACCCCACTGATGCCGGCTGCAGGCAGCCTACAGACACCGGCCGCGTCCGCGACTGCGGCACACTGACAGGAGATGATCATGACGACACGCAGAGATTTTTTTCGTGATGCGGGTGTGCTGGCGCTGGGTGCCGGACTGGTAAGCCGAGCAGGTGCTGCCGCATTACCCGAGGCCGCAGTGATGAAAGACGCCAAGACCACACCGCCGCCTTTGCCCAAGGATGGCCGACCGTTTTATCCGGTGGTCACGCTCAATGGCTGGTCGCTGCCTTGGCGCATGAATCAAGGCGTTAAGGAATTCCATCTGGTTGCCGAACCCGTGGTGCGTGAATTCGCGCCCGGCATGAAGGCTAATCTGTGGGGCTATAACGGTCAGTCACCGGAACCGACGATTGAAGTGGTGGAGGGTGATCGTGTGCGTATTTTCGTGACCAATCGCTTGCCCGAGGCAACCAGCGTGCATTGGCACGGGCAGCGACTGCCCAATGGCATGGATGGTGTGGCTTGCCTGACGCAGCCACGCATACCGGTGGGTAAAACCTTTGTGTACGAATTCGAAGCAAGACGCGCCGGGACGTTCATGTATCACCCGCATTCGGATGAAATGGTGCAAATGGCGATGGGCATGATGGGCTTTTGGGTGACGCATCCGAAAGACCCCAATGTCATGCGTGTCGATCGTGATTTTGTTTTCTTGCTCAACAGCTTCGACATTAAGCCCGGCAGCGCAACCCCGCAGGTGAATACCATGCTGGACTTTAATCTCTGGGGTTTCAACAGTCGCGTCTTCCCCGGCATTGATGCAATGCGGGTGCGGCAGAACGACAGGGTTCGCATCCGTGTGGGCAATCTCACCATGACAAATCACCCAGTTCATTTGCACGGACATGAGTTCACGGTGACGGGTACGGATGGTGGCTGGACACCACTGGCCTCGCGATGGCCGGAAGTGACCGTTGATATTGGCGTGGGACAGATGCGTGCGATTGAATTCGACGCGACCGAGCCGGGCGACTGGGCATTTCATTGTCACAAATCGCATCACACGATGAACGCGATGGGCCATCAGGTACCCACCATGATTGGCGTCGATCATCGCGGCATCGCAGAAAAAATCAGCAAGCTGGTGCCTGACTACATGGTGATGGGCGATCGTGGCATGGGCGATATGGCCGAGATGGAGATGCCGCTTCCCGAGAACACCCTGCCCATGATGACCGGTGACGGGCCGTTCGGCAGTGTGGAAATGGGCGGCATGTTCACGGTGCTGCAAGTACGCGCTGAACAGAAGCCGGGTGATTACAGTAACCCGGGTTGGTACAAGCATCCCCCCGGAACCATTGCGTACGAATGGAAGGGCGAATTGCCTGAGCCCTCCAGTCAAAACGAAGCTGGTGGTCAGTCCATGCCCGCGCAGGTGAAGCCGGCCAACACGGAGCCAGTCGAGACAAAGCCCCGCAGCCGAAAGCCTTCAGGTCACGAAGGCCATTGAATTTTTTATAACGCAGATTCCAAGGAGCATTCAAATGCATCATTTCGTTAAACAGGTTCTCACGCTTGCCATCGCCCTGTCAGTGACCGGCACTAGCCCCACCGTCTGGGCTAATCATCATGAGCACGAGGCGCATACGTCGCATGCATCGCAGACCAGCGGCATGATTAAAGGCGAAGTGCGCCGCATTGATGCCGAGAACCGCAAGCTGACGATCAAGCACGAGGCCATTCCTGATTTGGAAATGGCTGCCATGACGATGGCGTTTCGGGTTGCCGATACTATTTCAATCGACAAACTCAAGGCGGGCGACAAGATTCGCTTTTCGCTGGGGCAGGTACAGGGGAAATGGGTGGTTGTGGCGATTGAAAACGACACGAGTCCCTGAGCGGATGTCGTTGAAGGAAATGCTGAATCAACCTCGGTTGGAATGAGGAAAACGAAAGGCGACTAGGCTTCGTGTTCCTCATCCGCTGCAAAATCAAGCTCCACGCGCGCGCCGTTGGGATCATGAAAGAATAATTGCCACACGCCTGTCTCTTGCTGGCGTCGCAGGTCGTAAGCCAGACCACGGGATTTCAGCGTGGCCAGTGTGCCGTTCAAGTCAGTCGCAGAAAAAGCCATATGGTCCAGGATGCCGGTTTTTTCTACGGGCAGTACACCTTTGTTAATGATGTGCAGCACGGGCTCATCATCACAGTACATCCAGGCGCCCGGAAACGACATGGGTGGGCGATAACCCGTTTTCAGTCCCAATAATTCTTGATAAAACTGCACCGTCTCTTCAAGTGCGTTTGTGACGATGGTGAAATGATTCATTCCGGTGACTGCCATGGCGTTTCCTTCCTGATTTAAAACCTGTCTATTCGGTAGGGCATCGGATCCGTATACGTCGGTAACCCGCAAATCATCTCCGCCATCAATCGGCCACTCGACGCCGCTTGAGTCAGCCCATGGTGTGCATGCCCGAAGCTGAACCACACGCCCGCATGTCGTGGTGCGGGGCCGAGCAGGGGCAGCATGTCGGGTGTGCAGGGGCGCGAGCCTAGCCAAGGCGTTTCATCAAGCGTTTCACCCAGCGGATACAAACGGCGTGCGATGGGCTCCAGTGTTTGTAGTTGCACGGGTGTCGGTGGTGCGTCACGTTTTGCAAATTCGGCACCGGTGGTCAAGCGTATGCCGCGTGCCATCGGTGCCAGCGCGTAGCCGTGGTCGACATCAACCAAGGTGTGTCGCAATGAAGCGCCTAGGCTCGCATAGTGTTTGTGATACCCGCGCTTTCTGCCCAGTGGCAGCTTGTAGCCCAGTTGACGCGCGAAATCTTCACCCCAAGGTCCAAGGGTCACGACGACATCGCGTGATTGTGCGGAACCCTGAGGGGTATCGATCTGCCATGCATCAGCAGCGCGGTGCAGGCTGCGTGCATCGCCCATGCGAAATTCGCCGCCGCGTTCCTGAAATAGCGCGAGATACCCAAGCGAGAGCGCGTGCGGATCACTGATCTGTCGTGAATCGGGATAATGCACGCCACCTCGCACGCCATCGCCAATGCCGGGCTCCAGCGCAAGCAGTTCGCTCAGGGACAATTTCCGCACCTGTAGGCCGTAGGCCAGACTTTGATGCGCCATCAATCGGCTTGCCGCTTCGGTGTCGGCAGTTCGGTACAACTTGATCCAGCCATGCTCATTGACGAGCCCACGTGCCCCTGCTGCTTCGATCAGCGGTTCGTGTTCACGCCAGCTATGCTCGATCAGTGGCAGTGCGCCGGCGGTGGCGGATGGGTAGCGTCGTGGTGAGGAGTGCTGCCAGTAGCGCACCATCCACGAAAGCAGTGAGGGCAGTGCTCGCACGTGATAATGCGCAGCGGCTTTGCGCTGCAGCGCGTAATCGATGAGGGTGCGCCAGTCGCGCGGGAATGCATACGGAAATACAGAGGAGCGCTCGATCAGACCAGCATTGCCGAAACTGGTGGCGGTACCGGGAGGCTGTCGGTCAATCAACAAGACCCGACGTCCACGCAGCTGCAATTGCAGCGCCAGTGTGATGCCGACGATACCTGCACCCAGCACGATGACGTTGGGGTCTGTAGAAGGTTTCAATTTATTTATCATTGCGCGCCCTCATGGCAGCTACCCGTCTAATGAAAATCATGAGCCCAAATTACGGGATTCGTTCATGGCTTAATCCCGGTCGTGGGGGCATTATCCTCCCACTGCCTGCAGTCTTGTGAAGGCTCAGGTAAAGCGAGTTGATAACCCCCCGTAACACCACTAGGAGATAATCATGGCATGGACTACACCAGCAGCGACTGATCTGCGTTTCGGCTTCGAAATCACTATGTACATCGCTAACCGTTAATCCGGTTACCCTGTACCGCAACCTCGGTTGCAAAAGAATCGACCTTCGGGTCGATTTTTTTTGCTCTTTTTGCAGCATTCTCAGAATCTGGTCGGCGCTCGTTCCTGGTTCGAATGCGGAGGGTCGGTCTCCAATGTGTAGATTTGTAGCCGCCGGACAGTGTAAAAAAAGCCGGGTGTTTTGTAAGCTTTTAGAAAGGTGAAGTCATGGGTATGTGGATCGAGCTGGGCATATTTGTGCTGGTGCTGCTATTTGGATTGCACCAGATATGGGATGTAAAGAGAGAGCAGCGTAAGCGCTCGCAGCAAAAATCAGATACTGAAGCCTGAATTTTTGCGGCGCAAAATACGCGTCATCAAGGTGCTGCGCTTCTGTCTCGCGCTTCCGAATCAATGCGAATAGCTTTCTGAATCTGCCTCGCAAGGCCCCTACGAGCCATTTTTTTCGATCGCTGCGATCGGAACTTGATTGACAAATGAAAATAGTTTGTGACATTTCGGGTTGTATTGAGTTATCTTACGGCCATAATTAATTACTTAAACAAGCGCAGCCGCCATCAAAGTCTTCTTCGGTTCGCGCTTCAGATGTCGCCTATGCCATCATTGGCTTGTAACTCCCTCAGGATCGCGCATGCCATTTGACCACTGCGCAGAATGCCGACGATGCTGTTTCGTCGAGGCGGACTACCCGCCTCTCGAAATAACGCTCACGCAAAAAGAAAAGAAAAAGTACGGCAGCATCTGTATTGAAACCGACTGTCCCAATCTCGGTCCGACCGGCTGCGTGCTCGGTGACGCCAAACCTTTTAGTTGCAAGCTTTATCCACTCGCTTATAATCCGGCCTCAAAGACGGTCCACTATGATAAGGATTGCCCTTTAATGCCGGAGTATGTTCGCCAACTAAAAGATGCAAAGAGCGAGGCATCTAAGCACCTAGCTTCCTGTAAAAAAGAAATCGTCAGACTAGAAAAATCTGATCACAAGTTTTTGGAAAATAACTTCGAGATCGACTCGGATTACTTTGATTTGAAAAGACTTCCGATTGCACCTTTACATAAGGACACATCAGAATGAACGGATCCCTATACCGATTGGGCGAAATCAAAAAAGCCCGTCAGTCGCCGCGGGTGATGCGTGTCGGTAACCAGAGCTGGACTGCCAGAAATCTCTGCGTCGAGAGCTACCACGAGGACATCCTCTACTACACCACTCGCTGGGACGCACTCTGCCCCTATATAGATATTAGCGACGAGATGCTCGCCATGGCGCCACGGCCCTTCGTGGTCTATGCGCTGCCCCCGGACAGTCCCTACGGCGTGCCCATCAATGACAAGTACGGAATGGTGGACACTGCGTCCGACGAGTTCTGGTGCGAAGAGCGCCGCTCGCGTAAATTCCGCGAGTTCGACAAGCAGGACCGGGGCTTCAAGTACACCGAAGAGGTCATCAAGGGCAAGGATTTGACGGTTGACGATATGTTCGAGATGGGCGGTGCGCATTTCGAAAAATGCTATATCGCTGACGAAGAAGTCGTTGGATTTATCGATTATGTAAAAAATCTTGAAGTTCTGGTCTTGCGCGTGCACTCGCCCGAGGGCGAGTTGGTTCTGACGGATGTTTCGGTGATTCTGCCCAAATACAATCAGCTGTATGGCAGCTTTTGCCAGTGGAACCGCGACTTCAAGACACGCTCAC
>CAMBJI010000095.1 GCA_945867725.1 Bordetella parapertussis | reverse complement strand
TAGCCCGTCTAACGACTTGCCATTAAGCAACTCAACCAAGTTGAGGTACTTTGCTTCGCTTGTCTGAGTCCATGGCTCTAGGCCTAAACCCCAAGACGCGCCCGCGCCCGCGCGATGCGGTCAGAAATCTCGATCAGTTACGGTGTCCCGCAGCCATTCAAAATGTTGCAGCAGATCAATTATTGTTGCAATTAGGCAATGGACTTTGCAACTTTACGTGCCAGCCATGCCCTGTAGCCCGCCAGCAGCTTGGCTTGGTCGCCCGCTGCGAGGCGGGTTCTGGCAGCCTCGCCGATCCTTTTCCTGCCAGCCTCTGAGGTTGGGCCAGTAGACAGGCCACCATGGTTCCTGCATCGACCATTCGCTAGTGCCTTCGCTTGGCAGGGCTGGCCTGTTGACCGGGCATAGGCTCTGCATTTCACCTTCATTATTTCGCCCCACCCATGGCTATTCCCTCTTTTTAAGCTTGGTTGCCGCGAACCCCCAGATTCAATCCCTGAACTTCAACACACTATCCCTTACGTTGCCAATGCATACCTTCCGGCAGCGCAAGCTGGGGGAGTGCCGCAACCGAAAGCACCGGTCGCCCGATTGCGATTCCGACCGTATTTTCTCCGTACTTTTGAAGGATACTCGCCCAACATCTCGGATCTGGCCTTTTGAGTCAGCCCCACCATGCAGAAATCACCGTTGACCTCGACTGTTGGAAGATTTTCCCCTTACTGATTTCTCAAGGTTTTGAACCTCCTGCTGGCTGTAAGCATCGTAACCGCGCATCCAAGTATCCTCGGATTGCTGTTCTAATTCACCGCTTCCTGTAGACGCTTTTCCATTCCACTCATCTCGATTCAATTCATCTCTACTCACGGGCTTAAAGGTACGCTCAAGGGTGGCTTCATTTTCACGGTGTTTGTTTTGGGTGCGCTGACCGCCTCTACGACCACCCTCCGACATTGCCTGACGCCCATTGGCGAGCTTCTCGCGGTAAGATTCCAACTCGGGGCAGATCAGCACGTCATTTGATTCCGAAAAAAAGCTTAATACTCTCGGCGTCAAAGTCGCATCAAGCACCTCCCTAAGAAGGCCTAAGACTTGCGCCAAACTATCTGGCGCTTTGGGAAGCGATTGGTTGACCCAGCATTCAAAGCGCATCGTCATCAGCAGGCCTCTTTCTGGTAATGTGCCTTCGCGAAAGGTACGCGACGCAAGCCAGTCTGATGGATACTCTTGAAATGCTGGCGGTGGGCGCAGTGATAATCTCGGCGATTTACTGGACATCTTTTGCCTCCATCATCCTCGACTGCGCCCGATCGTCGCCGCTGCGACGCGCCCGTAGCCACGCGTCTACCTCGCACTCGAGCCATCCGACGGCACGACCGCCGGGTACGAGTTGAAACGGTGGGAGGAATTTTCCCTCAGCGATTAATGCATAAAGCCGCGAGGGACTGAGTTGTAGTCGCTGCGATAATTGCCGCATCCGCAAGATACGTTCGCCACTCGCAGCATTCAGAAGTGGATCTGAACTCATATGCGCTCCTATAAAAACAATGAGCGCAGACTACGTAATAAAAATCGGGCTGTCACTGATCGATAAACGCTTTATGAGTCCATAAAAATGACAACATTAATCGGGAAGTATGTCGCTATGTAAAAAATGAGGTTGGAGCAATTCAGGATTCTTCTTCTTGGCCTCATTCCAGTAACGTTCTAGCGTTTGATAAGAGATGTCATAGCCATCATTATCAGATTTTGATTTTTCATCTTCAACTTTAAAAATGGCGTAAGCTTTATCAATAGCTTCCTTCTCGGATAAGCCCTCACCGCTAGGTATCAAGGGAGAAAAATCGCTCTCACTTTCATACTTAGGTCGCATATAGGCAACTATCAATGTAATCGCCATTTTTTTTCGAAAAGTTGCTTGGACACGCTCTTTTCTTGCCCCTTTAGCTTTTGCAGTTTTAAAGATTTCCCGCGCATCTTCGCCCCGAGACAGCGCGTATATGCAAGATGCTAAGTAGTGGCGATCTTCAGTAGTAATCTTTTCAAGCAAAATGCGCTTAGCCAACTCCTCCATAAAATACTGCTGTTTTGTCTGCATACTTCCCTCCGCTTTATCGATACCCCTATCACTTTGTACGGAATGCAATAACATTTCCCACCAACTGCTGATCAAGATAATCAGACCACCATTGCATCATCTTGGCTCGTGGTTGTAAGTGTGCAGCCTTGTTATAGCTAGCACTGACCTGATCACGTTCTTGGTGCGCCAATTGCAATTCAATATGCATATGCTCAAAGCCCTTCTCGTGCAGTATGGTTGACGCCAGCCCCCTAAAACCATGCCCAGTCATTCGCCCTTTATAGCCCATGCGCTCAAGGGCTTTTAAGATCGTGTTATTGCTGATCGACTTTGAATGATCCCTCTCTCCGGGAAAAAGTAGCTTGCTATGACCAGTGACGCCATGGAGTACCTGCAATACCTGAACAGCCTGCTTTGGTAAAGGCACAATATGAGGGGTGCGCATCTTCATGCGCTCTTCTGGGATGCGCCACTCGGCAGCGTTCAAATCAAACTCGTCCCACTTAGCACCTATTAGCTCACCGGTGCGCACAAACGTCATTGCCAATAGCTTTATAGCAAGCCGAGTAGCTGGAGTTCCCTGATAGCCTTCTATCTTCCGTAAAAGCTCAGGCAACTCTCTTTCGTCAATCCGTGCGTAGTTAGTCTTCTTGCGCGAAACAAGAACATCGCTTGGTTTCACATCGCTGGCAGGGTTACGCTCAGCAAGGCCGTGCGCTATCGCATACCTAAATACTTGCCCTGTGGTTTGGTAAGCCCTTTTGCTAATATCTAACGCGCCTCGCTTTTCTATAGCCTTGACCATCCGCACTAGTTCAGGCGCTTTGATTTCCGCTACAGGACGCTTGCCAATAGCAGGAAATACGTCAGCCTCAAGCCTTCGCATCACATACTCAGCATGTCTGGGACTCCTTGCCGCAGCCCACCCCGCGTACCAAGCTCGTGCCACCGCCTCAAAACTACTCTCCTGCGCGAACTGCTTTGCTCGTTTGGCGGCGTGTTGGGCTTGAACTGGGTCGATTTCTTTGGCAACTTGTTTGCGCATCTGGTCACGCTTCTCACGCGCTTCTGCAAGGGTGGTTTCAGGATACTTACCCAAGCTTGCTGTTTTTTCTTTGCCTTCGAAGCGATAACGCATGTGCCAGAGCTTTGATCCGCTGGGATACACAGACAAGTGCAGCCCTCGCTCGTCTGTGAGTTTGTAGATAGTTGATTGGGGCTTGGCGGTCTTAACGCGAGTGTCAGTGAGCATTTCACCTCCAGATGAGGGTAAAAATACTGCGGGTTGTGGGTAAAGCTAATTTTTACCCACATTTTTACCCGCACCAGAATCTGGATGGTAGTGTAGCGCGTTGGAGCTTAAAAGACAAAAAGCCCAGCATTTACTGGGCTTTTCGAAGAATCCAATATGCTTGTTGGAGCTTACTGGAGTTCTTTGGACTACTTATTGGCGGAGACCGAGGGATTCGAACCCTCGATACAGGTTTAAGCCCATATGCTTCCTTAGCAGGGAAGTGCCTTCGACCACTCGGCCAGGTCTCCACTTGCCGGCAGGTGAGTTACCCACAGCGGCAAAGACGCGATGATAGCTTTCTGCTGCCTTTTGGTCAATGAAACCGGGCTACCACCTCTAAAAGCTCAGCAAATCAGCCCTGTTCCAGCCCAAAGGCCTTGTGCAGCGCTCTGACAGCGAGCTCCATGTACTTCTCGTCGATCAGGACCGAGATCTTGATCTCGGAGGTGGAGATCATCTGAATATTGATGCTCTCTTCCGACAGAGTGCGGAACATCTGCGATGCGACGCCCACATGACTGCGCATGCCGACGCCAACGACTGAGACTTTCGATACCTTCGCATCACCAACGACATTACTGGCACCAAGGTGCTGCTTGACCTCGCCATCAATAATCTTCAGCGATTTTTCATATTCGCCGCGGGGCACGGTAAACGTGAAATCGGTTTTGCCTTCCACCGACTGATTTTGAATAATCATGTCAACTTCGATATTGGCATCCGATATCGGACCCAAAATCTGATAGGCAATGCCAGGACGATCAGGCACGCCCATGACAGTGATTTTCGCTTCATCGCGATTGAAGGCTATGCCGGTAATGGTGGCTTGTTCCATGTGGGTGTCTTCCTCAAACGAAATCAGTGTGCCGGAGCGAGCTTCTTCGTCCAGTGGTGTCAGCGGGTCGGTCAGCGAGGACAGTACCCGAGTCGGTACGCGGTAGTTACCTGCAAATTCCACCGAGCGGATCTGCAGGACCTTGGAGCCGAGCGAGGCCATCTCGAGCATTTCCTCAAAGGTCACCGACTTCAGTCGACGCGCATCTGAAACCACGCGCGGGTCCGTCGTATAGACGCCATCGACGTCGGTGTAGATCAGGCACTCGGCTGCTTTCATTGCCGCGGCTACCGCGACTGCGGAAGTGTCTGAACCACCGCGACCCAGCGTGGTGATATTGCCCTCGCCGTCGATACCCTGAAAACCCGTGATGATCACGATACGACCTGCATCGAGATCTTTGCGAACGCGAACATCGTCGATCGATTGAATACGCGCTTTGGTGTACGCATTATCTGTCACGATAGGTACTTGCCAGCCGGTGTACGAGACAGACTGCTTGCCGATGGCTTGCAGTGCAATGGCCAGCAGCGCTACCGATGCCTGCTCGCCCGTGGCTGCGAGCATGTCAAGTTCGCGCGGATCAGGTTGACCGGTAATTTCTTTTGCAAGGCCGAGCAGTCGATTGGTCTCGCCCGACATGGCAGAAGGGACGACTACCACCTGATGTCCGGCGTCATGCCATTTGGCGACGCGTTGCGCGACATTCTTGATGCGCTCCGTTGAGCCCATCGATGTGCCGCCGTATTTGTGTACGAATAAGGCCATTGATTGGAGAGAAAATTAAACCAAGAAAACCCGAGATTTTACATGTTGCAATGCGGAATGACAAATAGATGACATGAAGCAGCCTTGCGCTGCATCAGTCTTGTCGCTGCCAACGCACACGCACACCCTCGCTGGTACGCCCTGCTCTAACGTCCATGCCCAGACCGGCGGCAAATATCAATTCATCACCAAGGTACAGCAATGGCAGCCAGAGTCGTTCACGTACGGGCACATCGGACTCCTGAAACAGGTTTTTCAGCGTCCGCGAGGGGCGATTGGAATCGAGCTTGAGACGTTCGCCACCGCCGCGAGGACGCAACCGCAGTGGCCCCTGCAAAAGCTGCATACGGTCCAAACCCGGGCCGGGAACAAAGTCAAACACCAGACGGCCCTGCCACACCGGTATGGCGATCTCTGATTCGCCCTGCCAGTGCAGCAAGATCTCCGAGGGTAAATTTATTAGTAGCGGTTCGTCATGTCTCGCCACCAGATGGCCGGAGTGGCGCTCCAAGACGAGACCACACAGCGCAAGTAAGGGATGTGCATCATCTCGAGCATGCAGCATCTGCTCACGCAGCTGATACAGCTGGGCATCACTGGGATAGTGATCGGCACCGCATTGCCGTAACCAGTAACGCAGCAGATTGTCGAGGCGATCATCACTCAGCTGACGAAGTCGCCCTATGACTAACGAATCCGCATCACCGCAGGACTGCAAATCAATCGCCGCCAGTTCATCCAACAGTCGCTGTGCGGTCTGCAGATGACGGGCGCTGCGAGCAATCGAATTTTTTACGCCGGGCAGTTGTTGCTCGAGCAGCGGCATTAACTGATGACGAATTTCATTACGACGAAAACGCAGGTCGTCATTGGATTCATCCACGATATGCTTTATGGCATTCGTATCCGCCCAAAGTTCAAGGTCGGCGCGCGTCATATCAAGCAATGGTCTACCCAATGCGATACCAGCACCTAACAATGCGTGTTCGGATTGCAGCATGGCCATTGCCGATAGACCGGGTAAACCTGCCCCACGTAATAACTGCAGCACAACCGTTTCAGCCTGATCATCCTGATGATGCGCAGTGAGCAGTAGCCTTACGTCGTTGGCGATGCACATATCGGCAAGTGCATCGTAGCGAGCCAATCGTGCGGCCTGCTCGATACCGAGCTTGTCATGGGGATTGATTTGCACTTGGCGTGCGACGAATGTCGCGTTGGCTTGCTGCGCCTGCTCTTCGCAATGCGCAAGCCAATGGTCTGCATTGGGACTCAAGCCATGATGGACATGAAAGGCGAACAGTTGGATACCACGCTGCTTGCAGGCGGCAGTCGCAAGATGGAGAAGAACCGCTGAATCGAGACCGCCACTAAAAGCGACTGCGATGCGGAATGCGGTACGGGATGCAATACGGTCAGAAACAACAACGCGCACCAGAATGTCTTCTAGCGCGCGTTGAAAGACCGCATCCAGTGCGGGCGTGGAATTACTCAGCGGAGGCGATTTCCTTGAACTTGCCATAGCTCATTAGCTTTTCATGACGCGCGGCCAGAAGCTCCTTGGTCTTCAAACCCTGGACCTGGCGCAGGGAATCGGCCAAGGCGCGCTTAAGCAGCACGGCCATTTGCTTGGGATCGCGGTGCGCACCACCCAGCGGTTCGTTGATGATCTTGTCGATCAGGTTCAGTGCCTTCAGGCGATGCGCGGTAAGGCCCAGCGCTTCGGCTGCATCGGAAGCACGCTCGGCTGTTTTCCAGAGAATAGAGGCGCAACCTTCAGGCGAGATAACCGAGTAAGTTGAATATTGCAGCATCAGCACCGAATCACCCACCGCAATCGCCAGCGCACCGCCAGAGCCGCCTTCGCCAATGATGGTGGCGATCAGGGGTACTTTGAGTTCTGCCATCGCATACAGGTTGTGGCCAATCGCCTCGGATTGCCCGCGCTCTTCAGCATCAATGCCGGGAAAAGCGCCGGGGGTATCCACAAAAGTGAATACGGGCAAATTGAATTTTTCGGCGACCTTCATCAGACGCAGGGCCTTGCGATAACCCTCGGGCTTGGGCATGCCGAAATTACGCATGGCGCGTTCTTTAGTATCGCGCCCTTTCTGGTGACCAATAACCATGCACGACTGACCATTAAAACGCGCAAGACCGCCGACAATGGATTGGTCATCGGCATAAGTGCGGTCACCATGCAGCTCATGAAAATCCGTGAAGATTTCGTTCACGTAATCCATGGTGTACGGGCGCTGCGGATGACGAGCGATTTGCGATACCTGCCAAGGTGTCAGCTTGGCGTAGAGGTCTTTGGTCAGTTGCTGACTCTTTTGCGAGAGGCGATCGATTTCTTCGCTGATATCGACCGCTGAGTC
>CAMBJI010000094.1 GCA_945867725.1 Bordetella parapertussis | reverse complement strand
CTATCTTCCAGTGTCTGGTTCTCTATGCCGAGACATTGCGCTAGTGTAGTTCCTGCAATGAGTTCTGCAGCAAATTTTTCGGCGGATGCCTGCGCTTCTTCGAGTATTTTGCGGGCTTCGTCGAGCAGCCGCTGGATGTCGGGGTCAGGGTGATGGCAGTGTGAACGCAATGCGTTGATTAACAAGGTGTGCATAGTGCGCCGATAAGTGAGCGTAATAAAAAAATGGGGTAGCGTGCGCGGCAAGCGCCGCGCACCATGACCGATAGGTCAGTTGTTGTTCAACGATTGGGACTTGTGATTACGCAGGCTGATGGCTTGCATAAGCAACGTTGCCTATCCATGAGCCAACCATCAAAGCGCCTCCGCTCAGAACCATGGCAATGTTCTCCATGGCGTTATCGACAGGTTTATTCAGCGTCATGCCCATACCACCGGTAATGATCAAGGCCAGTCCGCCAAAGGTACCGACTGCCGACAAGGCATTGACAATCTGAGTTACGGACGGGGGGCAGAAAGGTTTTGTATGCTCGCCATCTGAGCTGTCCGAGTCGTCGATACAGATAGAGCTATCTTCATCTATTCCTAAATTCTTGTCGGGCTCATCGTTAAGAGTGCGACTACTTTTCTTGGGTTTGATATTGTTTTCGCTGTCGCTGCTTTTTGATAGCGTATTTAGTGTTGCGAGCCTTGACGAAGTTTGTTTTGGAGGCGTGGCCATAAAATTTCCTTTTAAGTGAATTATTGATCGACTACTCGCAAGAGTAAAAAAATAAAAAGAGCGTTATTACAAAAGCTCAGTCGTATCAGTAACGAAAAAAAAGGAATAGTCTCAATACATTTCACGCCAAATGAAAAAAAACGATATTACTGACTGAAGTATTCGATGATCGATCGGTGTTGAATTTGATCGAAGTGCAATGCCTTGGCGCTCAGTCCAATACGGTGCGTGCGCGATAGCGTGTGCACTATCGCGAGCAAACATTTGCAGCGTCCGCACCTTGGCGGTGCGCATTTTGATGCGTTGAGTCTTGCGTGGATTTGACGCTTGTTTGCGAGTTGGTTCGTAGGCTGTTGTTGTGGCGGAAGAGCTACTTACTCCACCGTCACCGACTTTGCCAGATTGCGTGGCTTGTCGACATCCGTGCCGCGTGCCAGTGCGGTGTGATACGCGAGCAGTTGCAGCGGCACCACATGCAGTATCGGTGATAGCAGACCGTAGTGCTCAGGCAGCCGGATCACATGTATTCCCTCACTGGAAGCAATACGGGAATCGGCGTCGGCGAATACATACAGCTGTCCTCCGCGAGCGCGGACTTCCTGCATATTTGATTTCAGCTTTTCAATCAGGGCATCGTTAGGTGCAACGGTGACCACCGGCATGTCTTCGGTGACGAGTGCCAGCGGACCGTGTTTGAGTTCGCCTGCGGGATAGGCTTCTGCGTGAATGTAAGAGATTTCCTTGAGCTTCAGTGCGCCCTCAAGTGCGATCGGATAGTGCAGGCCGCGACCAAGAAAGAGCGCGTTTTCTTTTTTTGCGAAGGCATCAGCCCAGGCAATGATTTGCGGCTCGAGTGCCAGTACCGACGACAGCGCCACGGGCAGATGTCGCAGATTTTTCAGATGAGTTGCCGCTTGTTCGCTGCTGAGCCGTCCACGCAGTTGCGCCAGCGTCAGCGTGAACAGGAAAAGTGCGGCGAGCTGTGTGGTAAAGGCTTTGGTTGATGCCACACCAATTTCCACGCCGGCTCGGGTCAGATAAGCGAGACTAGTCTCACGCACCATCGCCGAGGTGGCGACATTGCAGATGGCCAGTGAATGCTTGTGCCCGAGTTCTTTCGCGTATTTCAGCGCTGCCATGGTGTCGGCGGTTTCGCCGGACTGTGAGATGACAACGACTAATGCGCGTGGATTGCTAGCAGGTTGACGGTAGCGATACTCACTGGCGATTTCAACTTGTGTGGGTATGCCAGCGATGGCTTCGAGCCAGTACTTCGCGGTCATGCCAGCGTAGTAGCTGGTACCGCAGGCCAGAATTTGTATTGCGTCGATATCGTTAAAGATGTCCGAGGCTTTTTTACCAAACAAGTCAGGGCTGAATCCGAGCACGCCTTCAAGTGTGTCGCTGATGGCGCGGGGTTGCTCGAAGATTTCTTTCTGCATGTAGTGCCGGTAAGGGCCGAGATCGATCGCGCCGGAATAGGCGTTGACGGCCTGGACTGCCCGTTCTACGGCTTGATCGTTCTGATCCGTGATGCGTACGCCAGCGAGCTGGACATCGACAACATCGCCTTCTTCAAGATAAATGATTTGGTCGCTGGTGCCTGACAAGGCCATTGCATCGGAGGCGAGGAAATTTTCACCTTGACCCACGCCGACGACCAATGGACAACCGCGTCGCGCACCGATGACTCGTTGCGGTTCATCTTTGCAGAACACTGCGATCGCGAAAGCGCCATGTAATTGTTTGACGGCGCGTTGCACGGTATCCAGCAGATCGCCATCATATAAATCATTGATCAGGTGCGCGATGACCTCGGTATCGGTCTGCGATTCGAATGCATAGCCGCGCTCAGTGAGTTCGCGCCGCAGTTCTTCGTAGTTTTCGATAATACCGTTGTGGACGACGGCAATGCGCGCGTCGCCCTCTTTGGCTGAAAAATGCGGATGGGCGTTGTTGGTCGCGGGCGCGCCGTGCGTTGCCCAGCGGGTGTGGGCGATGCCGGTATGTCCGTTGAGTTGTTTATCGGCTACTTGCGTCTCAAGTTCGGCGACGCGCGCGACGCTGCGCGAGCGTTTCAGGCCCTGCTGATGCACGGCGACGCCGCAGGAGTCATAACCCCGATACTCGAGTCGTTTAAGGCCTTCGAGCAGGATGGGGACGATGTCGCGCTGGGCGACGGCTCCGACGATGCCGCACATGAGGAATCCTATTTTTTCTGTTTGACGGGCCGTTGCCAGCCCGTGATGCTGGTTTGTTTGGCACGCGAGACGGTGAGGCTGTCAGCCGGCGCATCTTTGGTCAGCGTGGTGCCGGCTCCCAAGGTCGCGCCTCTGCCCACGGTGACCGGTGCGACGAGTTGGGTGTCGCTACCGATGAAAGCATCGTCTTCGATGATGGTGCGGTGTTTGTTGGCGCCGTCGTAATTACAAGTGATCGTGCCTGCGCCAATGTTGACGCGCGATCCGACTGTGGCATCGCCGACATAGGCTAGATGATTGGCTTTGCTGTGTGCGCCGAATTGACTGTTTTTGATTTCGACGAAATTACCGATGTGGACGTCTGCGCCGAGTTCAGTGCCGGGACGAAGGCGGGCGTAGGGACCAATCTGCGACGCTTCACCAACTACCGCCTGATCAATGTGGGAGAAAGCTCGGATTGCGCTACCTTTGCCGATGCGCGCATCGCTGATGACGCAGTGTGCGCCGATGGATACACCGTCGGCCAATTCGACGCGGCCTTCAAAGACGCAGCCGACATCGATGCTCACATCACGTCCGCACACAAGCTCACCGCGCACATCAATGCGCGCCGGATCGGCAAGGGTGACACCTTGCTCGAGTAACTGATGAGCGACATTGCGCTGATGAATACGCTCGAGTTCTGCTAGTTGCACTTTGCTGTTGACGCCGAGTGTCTCCCACACAAACGCGGGTTGTGCGGACTCGACGGGAATGTTGTCGCTGACGGCTTGCGCAATGATGTCGGTAAGGTAGTACTCACCCTGAGCGTTGTTGTTGGAGAGTTTGCTCAACCAGGATTTCAGTGCCCGGGTGGGGGCGACCAGAATGCCGGTGTTGACTTCGCGGATTGCACGTTCGGTATCGCTGGTGTCTTTTTGCTCGACGATGCGCACGATGCGACCGGCTTCACGAATGATGCGGCCATAGCCAGCGGGATCATCAAGCTCGACGGTGAGCACTGCTAGTTTTTCTTTACCTGCGCGGCTGATCAGCGTTTGTAAAGTACTGGCGCTGGTCAGCGGTACATCGCCGTAGAGCACCAGTGTCGGTTGATCATCATGCAAGTGGGGTACGGCCTGCATGACGGCATGGCCTGTGCCCAGTTGGGGTTGCTGTAGTACGAATTGCAGATCATGGGCTGCCAGTTGGGACGGTACGGCGTCACCACCATGACCGTATACGACGCAGCATGCCGAGGGAGCGAGATGGCGCGCGGTATCGATGACATGCGAGAGTAGGGGTTTGCCGGCCAGCGGGTGCAGGACCTTGGGCAGGTCGGACTGCATGCGTTTTCCCATGCCGGCAGCGAGGATGACAACGTTCATAAGCAAGTCTTGGGTAGGTGCAAAATTTTAGCACGCACCCTGCCGGTGGCAGGGCCTCGGGTCCGGTGATTTCTCGGAATCTTGGCGAGGCTCAATCGCTACCTGTGGTTTGAGGCTGCAGTTGAATGATGTTCACGGGCGTATTGGTGCTCGCGCAAGGCGATTCGTCAAAAGCGATATCGCCATCGGCGAGTGGCAGGCCTGTCACCTCGAGATTGGTAAAGTCAAATAGTGATCTGTCCATTAGATGCGAGGGCACGACGGTGGACAGTGATGAAAAAATATTGTCGACGCGACCGGGAAATTTTTTATCCCATTCACGCAGCATGTTTTTGATTTGCTTACGCTGAAGATTTTCCTGACTGCCGCACAGATCGCAGGGGATGATGGGAAAGTTTTTCAGCGCCGCATACCGTTCGGTGTCTGCTTCCTGTACATAGGCCAGCGGGCGAATTACGATGTGACGACCATCATCGGATTGCAGTTTTGGTGGCATGCTTTTGAGTTTGCTGCCGAAAAACATGTTCAGGAAGAAGGTCTCCATGATGTCATCGCGATGATGACCGAGCGCGATTTTGGTTGCGCCTAGTTCATTGGCCACCCGATACAGAATACCGCGACGCAAACGTGAGCAGAGTGAGCAGGTAGTTTTGCCTTCGGGGATGACGCGCTTGACGATGCTGTAGGTATCTTGTGTTTCGATGTGAAATGGCACGTCAAGGCTGCGCAGATAGGCGGGCAGTACATGCGCGGGAAAGTTGGGCTGCTTCTGATCGAGATTGACGGCCACGATGTCAAAGTTGATCGGTGCGCGCTGGCGCAGCGTGAGCAGGATATCGAGCAGTGCATAGCTGTCTTTGCCACCGGACAGACAGACCATGACACGATCGCCTTCTTCGATCATATTGAAGTCACCGATCGCTTGGCCCACCAGTCGACACAGACGCTTGTGGAGCTTGTTATTTTCGTAGGCTGATTTTTCTGCTTGACGTGCGGTCAGGCCGATGCTGGCTTGGGTCTCGTTTACAGCAGAGGTGTCCATTTACTGGTCCTTGATATGGAATATCTCGACACCGACGGACTCGCAATCCGGATAGACATCGGGTTTGCGGGTTGATACCTGCACACCGCGGACTTTCGGATGCACCAGCAGCGCGCGCGCGATATCGTCGCACAGCGTTTCTTGAAGCTGAATATGACCTTGTGCGATGCGCTCTTCAATGGTGGAGCGAATGAAATCGTAATCGACCACTTCACTCAGATCATCTTGCTCTGGCGTTGAGGCAGCTAGCGGAATGAAAAGATCGACATTAAACAGCACACGCTGTTCCCCCAGCTTTTCGAAATCATGAACGCCGATTTTGCTCATGACTTGATAGTCGCGTAAAAACAAGCGACGACAATCAGTAAGTCGCGGATGGAAGAGCAAAGAGGTCATGACATTTCAATCAAAAAAAGAAAAATCGGAAGTTCAAGTTGCAAGGAACATGACGTCCCGTTGCGTGGGTATCAAATGCTGGCCGCCATCGACCACCAGTACGGTGCCAGTGACGGCCTTAGCGCGTGCGAGGTAACACACGGCAGCGGCAATGTCATCGGGCGCACTGCTTTTGCCAAGTGGGGTCTGCTGGTGTGCTTTTGAAAAGCCGCCGTCAGTCTGATCTCCCGAGACCATTGTGAGGCCCGGTGCCACCCCGACCACGCGCACTTTCGGCGCGAGTGCTTGCGCGAGCAACGTGGTCGCGGTGTGCAGCCCCGCCTTGGACAGGGTGTAAGAGAGGAAATCAGGGTTCAGATTGAATAACTTCTGATCAAGCAGATTAATCACCACCGCCTGTTGGTCTGCAGCGGTGTGTGCGTGCAGTGATTGCGCCAGAATCAATGGTGCGGCCAGATTGGCCTGCATGTGTGCGTTGAGCTTGGCGCTGTTAAAACTGAGGGCGTCGTCGAATTCGAACAGCGAGGCATTGTTGACGATGCAGTTGATTGGCCCCAGCAATGCGCTGGCGCGATCCAGCAAGGCTTTGGTGGCTGATTCATCGGCAAGGTCGCAATCAATGGCCGCGGCGCGTCGGCCGAGCTTTTTTATCTCAGCCACGGTATCTAGTGCTTCGTCCCGCGAGGCGCGGTAGTGCACGACGATATCCCAGCCGTCTGCCGCCATGCCCAGCGCAATGGCGCGACCCAGCCTGCGCGCGGCGCCGGTGATGAGGGCAATTTTTTGCGGAGCAGGGTTCATATTCAGGTTTCGTGTTTTTCGGGCGCCGGCAGCCTTATACAATAGGGGCTATGCCATTACCCGAGCCCTCTGCGGATGCACTCATTGCGTCGCGCGCGCTGGAATCATTGATCAGAAATGACATTCGCGCCCATCGCGACTGGATTTCTTTCGCTCGATTCATGGAGTTGGCCTTGTATGCGGAAGGCCTCGGTTACTACGCAGGTGGATCGTCCAAGCTGGGCAAAGACGGGGATTTTACAACTGCCCCAGAAATCACGCCGCTCTTTGGTGCCACTATCGGACGATTTGCTCTAGATTGCTTTGGAACCGAACCCTTGCGCATCCTCGAGTTTGGCGCCGGTACCGGCCGACTGGCGCTGGATGTGATGCAATTCCTTGGCGAGCAAGGGGTTGCGGTGGTCGAGTATCTGATTGTCGAATTGTCGGCCGATTTGCGTGAGCGCCAGCGTGAAATGCTCGCCGGTTTTCCTCAGGTTCAGTGGCTCTCTGTGCCGCCAACTGCATTCTCCGGGCTGATTCTATGTAACGAAGTGCTGGATGCGATGCCGGTGCATTTGTTAGTGAGGCAGCAGGATGGATGGTTTGAGCGGGGTGTCAGCTTGTCCGGGGAGCGCTTTGTCTTCAGCGATCGGGGAACGGATGCCGCCTTGGCTACACAGATTCCGGAGGCGGATGGCTTGCCAGAGGGCTATTTGACGGAAGTGCATCCCCGCCAGTGCGGATTTGTGCGTATGCTCTCGGACGTATTGAAGTCGGGCGGTCGTGGTCTGGCCTTATTAATAGACTATGGGTTCCCTGCGAGAGAGTATTTTCTGCCGCAGCGGTTGCAGGGTACGGTCATGTGTCATTACCGGCACCATGTGCATACCGATGTGTTTTATTTGCCCGGTTTGCAAGATGTTACGGCCCATGTGGATTTTACGGCGGTGGCGCTTGCCGCGCAGGAGTCTGGATTGACGGTGGCGGCCTATATGAGTC
>CAMBJI010000093.1 GCA_945867725.1 Bordetella parapertussis | reverse complement strand
TCTGCTGATGCGCTGGATGCAGCTTTGCAGCGAATTGAAGAAAAATTGCGATCATCAGGCGAACGAGAAGTTCTTTCGGGTCAGATCGGCGAGTTGGTCATGCGTGAACTGAAGCGACTCGACAAGATTGCCTATATCCGTTTTGCCTCCGTCTACCGAAGCTTCGAGGACATCGCTGAATTTCGCGATGCTATTAATGAAGTCGACCGTGAACCAAAGGCGGCGAAAAATTCGGACAAGCTTTAGGAAGAGTCCGAATAACTTCTCGTGTTTGGTAAGCTAGCCACCCTTCATGATGCTGGCGTTTGGCACATCAAGATTCTTGTATTTCTTCTCACTATAAAAATTTTGAGCTCTGTTTTATCAGAGCTTGCTTGTCATTCTAATCAACTAAAGTATTTCAATCAGCTATGTGCTTTAAGGCACATTGTCTTCCGGCTATGTTTCTTCAGCATACAAGAGCTGGTGCATTCATCCATTCGCCCTCTTATTTTTTCAATTATTAGCTACGGAATAACTCTGCGGGTCATCAGGACTATCTGACTTTAGTGTTCGGCAATTGATACTGCTCAGCGCTAATATGATGAACACTTGTTTAAATTCAATACCGATAAAAATCGCAGGTTCCATCACGGACCGACATCGACGTGGTCAGAGTTCGATGCAATACAAGGGATTCTCGCTGCCTGAGGTAATGATTGCTTTATTGCTTGTGTCGCTCAGTGCGAGTGCGCTGATCTCGACGGCGGTGATAACTCGCATTCAGACGGCACGCAATGCAAATTTCTCGACGAGCTTTCGTCTTGCTGTTGAGTTATCGGACTGGGTCCAGCAAGGGGGTTTGAACGTGCTTGCTTCAGATACGGTGAATCCTTTTGAGCTAATTGATCAGGCAGGTTCTGTAGCGGCTTGTTTTAGCGAGCCTTGTCATGCTCAAGCTGCTGCTCTTTTTTATTTGTACGATTGGCGACGTCGGCTTTCTCTCAAGGTGCCAAACGCGCGCATCGTGGTTTGCCAAGGTAATGCCTTGATCAGCCCAGCATCACATCAATGGCTTTGTGACGACAGCGATTTATCTGTGAAGACACGAGTGATCAAAATTGGTTGGCCCCAGGGTAGTGATGGCAACAAGTTTCCCCCGCGGTTCGTGCTTGCGCTGAGCTAGTCTGTGAGCATGATCGGCCTGATGGTCGCGATGGCGGTGTCTTGTGGCGTACTGCTCACATCAATCTCACTGCTGCAAATCGCTCGCGAAAATTTTCAGTATCAGCATCAGGCGACTTTACTCGAGGACAGTGCGACATTTGCAATGGAAATCATCGCGCGCACCTTGCAGCAATCAGCCCAGATTGATTCGTCAGTGTTACTAGAGTCAGTGACAGGGACTACGCAGTTCAAATTGGAAAATGGCTCGGTGCAAGGTGTTGACAATGCACGGATGACCAGCGATGCCGCCAGTATCGGTACGACTAGCGTTGCGGCGATAAATGGAAATGATGTGATGGCAGTGAACTTGCGCTCAGTGGACGGTGATGCCGTCAATTGTGCCGGCTTTGTGGTTCCGGGCGCCTCGGCCCAGTCGTATGAATCAAGCTGGGTAATTTTTCATATTGTCCCCGGTACTGACGGCGAACCTGATCTGCACTGCAGATATCGTGGTCAGCAAAAATGGGATTCTCAGGCCATTCTGTCTGGGGTTGAATTTTTTCAGGTGCTGTATGGACTCGACACTGATGGTGACAACTTACCCAATCAATACCTCAGTGCTTCGGCAATGGCAGAGAAAGACAAGTCTAAGCCGACGAGTGATACCTCATTTTGGCGTCGCGTCGTCGCG
This sequence comes from Bordetella parapertussis, assembly GCA_945867725.1. GTDB lineage: Bacteria > Pseudomonadota > Gammaproteobacteria > Burkholderiales > Burkholderiaceae_D > Pernthalerella. The sequence goes on along the minus strand of CAMBJI010000093.1, from coordinate 5,691 downwards.
GTTCACGTCGCGCTGATACTGCGCTCAGCGACAGGCAACGACAAGCCTTCAGTTTCAAAAGAATTTTCTTTATTTGGCGAAGACTACGTTGCTGCGAACGCAAAAGCAGATCCGGGGACACGTATTGGTCCTGACGATCTCGCCCTGTCGATCCGTACGCGCGCGCGTCGTCATGTCGAAGCCGTCATTTTCCTCCACAGGCTGGAGAAGGCTCCATGAGCCGACATCCTTTGCGAGCTCGTGCTCTGCATAAAGGCATGACGCTGCTCGCGTGTTCTTTGGTGTTGCTGGGTGTGGCAATGCTGGCAAGTGCTTCACTGCGTTCACTGCAAGATGATGTCAGCCTCACTTACAGCACCATCGATCGTTTGCTAGCGCAGCGGGCAGCGGAGGCGGCTTTGCAGGACGCTGCAGTCACGCTTTTGATGATCCCAAAAGATTTGACGATAGTGCAAGCCCAAGGATCGCACCAATTAGGCGAGATCACAGGTGAGCGTTTTGCCAAGGGAGGCCCGATGCAGTCTTGCGCCGCACCAGAATATTTTCTTGAAATACTCCCTCAGGCATCCAGTATCAATCCGATACAGCCCGAGGTGTCATCTCACCATCGATATCGCGTTACTGCTAAAGGGAAAGGACTCAGCGAAGCGACTGTGGTTGTGTTGCGGGCAGATTTTGAAGCGCAGACTTGTGCCGTTGAAAAACTTAGCATGGTAAAAGATGCGCAGCGCGATATACAAAACGGCCAACAAAACGACCGACAAAACGACCGACAAAACGACCTTCAAAACGACCAACAAAACGATCTAAAAAACGGCTTACAAAACGGCGCGCAGCACGGCGCGCAGAAAGAAGAGAAAATCTCTGATCCGCTCGATACAAAATGCATTCCGCTAGTACGGCGGCTTGCGTGGCGGATGCTGTATGCGAGTTGAATCAATCCGCCTTCATCGTCAAAGGCGTTCGGGGATCGGGCTGATGGAGCTGCTGATCACGATCGGCATTTTGTCCGCGCTCGCTGCGATGGCATTACCAAGTTTCGCTCCCATACTGGATCGACTACAGGTGATGACTACGACCGCGCATTTTCAGGAAGCGATGAGTCTCGCGCGTGCGGAAGCGATACGCCGACGTATGCGGGTGGATCTGGTGCCCATGCGGAATAAAGACTGGTCCAGTGGCTGGCAAGTACTGATCGATGCCGACAATAATCAACTGGCCAACGCGGGCGACATCGTATTGCACACCGGCCCGACGCCACCTACGGGTTTGCGCATTGAAGCGCGTCTCAGAGATCCGAAGCCCTATCTGGCCTTCGATCCCAGCGGGCGCCCGCGCAGTGCCAATAGCAGCGCTTTGCCTCAGATAGGTTCGCTGGTTTTCACAATCGGTGATGAGCAACGGAAAATCATCATCAGCTTTCTGGGGCGTGTACGTAGCTGTGATCCGGTGCGAGGCGGGTCGGCTTGTTAGAATGGCGGCCTGTTCCTGCCTTTAATCAAGCCGTGCACTTATCCAACGACACCGATGCCATGCGCGCTGCGCTCGACCAGGCAGCCAAAGGCCTGTTCCTGACCAGCCCCAATCCGCGCGTGGGCTGCGTGATCGTCCGTGATGGGCAGGCCATCGCCAGCGGTCACACCCAGCGTGCCGGTGAAGCGCATGCCGAAGTCGATGCGCTGCGTGATGCTGCCTCGCGGGGTATCGATGTGCATGGTGCGACGGTCTATGTCACGCTTGAACCCTGCAGCCATCACGGTCGTACGCCACCTTGCACCGAGGCGTTGATCACTGCGGGTGTCGGGCGTGTCGTCGCCGCCATTGAAGATCCGAATCCGCTGGTCGCTGGTAAGGGCATCGCGCAATTGCGGGCCGCAGGCATAACGGTAGATATCGGTGTTCTGGCGAATGAGGCGCGTGAAATGAACATCGGATTTTTTCACCGCATGCAGCACGGGCGTCCCTGGGTGAGGCTGAAGATTGCCGCTAGCCTGGACGGTGGCACGGCGCTAACCAACGGTGAGAGTCAGTGGATTACTTCTTCGGCAGCACGCGATGATGGTCATGCATGGCGCGCGCGCGCTTGTGCAATTCTGACGGGTATCGGTACGGTGCAGCAGGATAATCCTCAGCTCAATGTACGCGCCGTTGCCACGCCGCGTCAGCCGCAGCGTATTGTGGTCGACAGTCAGTTGGAGATGGATCCAGCCGCGAAGGTATTGTCGGGCGGTGGCACTTGGATCATTACCACCGATGCGCATCCCGAGCGCGCTAGTCGCTTGCGCGACGCAGGTGCTGAGGTAATTGTTTTGCCTACTGAGGGTGTCAAAGTCGATCTGACAGCGCTTATGCAGCTGCTGGGCCAGCGACAGATGAATGAACTGCATGTCGAAGCCGGCTACAAGCTCAACGGCTCGCTGCTGCGCATGGGCTTGGTCGATGAGATGCTGGTTTATCTCGCACCGTGCCTGCTGGGACCCGCGCAGGGCATGGCACGTCTGCCTGAATTGAACGCGCTGTCCGATCGCATCACGATGCGTTTTCATAGCGTTGATGCTGTCGGCGATGACCTGCGTGTGATCACGCGGCTGAATGATTTTTAACCTGGACTAAAGACACGCATGTTTACCGGTATCGTCGCGGCAGTGGGCCGCATCAATTCGATCGAATCACTTGGCACGGAGGGGGATGCTGGCGTGCGCTTGCAAATCAGCGCAGGCGGCCTTGCGCTGGATGATGTGGGTCTTGGTGATTCGATTGCTATCAATGGCGCCTGCATGACGGTTACGAGTAAAACGACCGATAGTTTCGTGGTCGATGTTTCGCGCGAAAGTCTGAATTGCACCGTGGGCCTTGATCGGCAAGGTGAAGTTAACCTGGAAAAAGCGCTGACACTGGCCGAACGACTGGGCGGGCATCTGGTGTCCGGCCATGTTGATGGGCTCGGTAGCGTAGTGCTGTTCGAGCCAGTAGGTGAATCCTGGCGGCTGGACATATTGGCCCCGTCCTCATTGGCCAAATATCTCGCGCACAAGGGCTCGGTGGTGGTCAATGGCGCCTCGCTGACTGTCAACAGTGTCAGCGACAGCGACGCGGGTTGCACGATTTCGATCAATCTGATTCCACATACCATCGAGGTCACCACACTCAGGCATCTGAAGGCCGGACATCAGGTCAATCTCGAGGTGGATTTGATCGCCCGCTACGTGGAGCGCATGCTTAGCCTGCAGCATTAACATTTCGATACGACACGCTTAAGCGAGGATTGCTTGCGCTCGACGGTTTGTAGACGCTGAAATCCTATAAAATGGCCGGCCTTTCCGGAACCATTCATGTCACTTTCAAGCACAAAAGAGATCATTGCCGAGCTGCGCGCCGGCCGCATGGTCATCCTCGTTGATGAGGAAGACCGCGAGAACGAGGGCGACCTGGTCTTGGCCGCCGAGTTCGTCACGCCCGAGGCCATTAATTTTATGGCCAAGCACGGGCGCGGCCTGATTTGTCTCACGCTCACAGAAGAGCGCTGCGAACAGCTCAACCTCCCCATGATGACGACGCGTAACGGCACGTCATATGGCACCAACTTCACCGTGTCCATTGAGGCCGCCGAGGGTGTCACGACCGGCATCTCGGCAGCGGACCGTTCGCGTACGATCGAGGTTGCTGTAGCGCGCCACACCAAACCGTCGGACATCGTGCAGCCGGGTCATATATTTCCGCTGCGCGCACAACGAGGCGGCGTGCTGATGCGCGCGGGTCATACTGAGGCGGGCTGCGATCTCGCCGATCTGGCCGGTCTGACGCCAGCTGCAGTCATTTGCGAAATACTCAAGGACGACGGCACGATGGCACGCCTGCCTGATCTGATGGAGTTCGCCAAGCTGCATCAGCTCAAGATAGGCACCATTGCCGATCTGATTCACTACCGTAGTCAGAATGAGAGTATCGTCGAGCGTGTCGCCGAGCGTGAAATGCATACGCCGCACGGCAGTTGTCATGCGATTGCGTTTCGCGACAAGCCTAGCAGCGGTGCCCACCTTGCGTTGGTGCATGGTGCCATTGAACCTGATAAAGAGACGCTGGTGCGCGTGCATCAACCGGTGTCGCTACTAGATCTGCTAGAGACACGCGTCACAACCCATTCATGGACGATGGCATCAGCGATGGCGGCGATTCAGTCGAGCGAGCGGGGTGTCATTGTTTTGCTTAATTGCGAAGAATCTGCCGAGCAGATGTTCGCTCAGTTCAGTGCATTGAGCAGCCCGAATCCACCTGTACCACCCAAGACCGCGCGCATGGATTTGCGCACCTATGGCATAGGCGCGCAGATACTGCGCGAGCTGGGGGTAGGAAAAATGAAATTGCTGGCCAATCCCCGCAAAATGCCATCGATGACTGGATTCAATCTGGAAGTCGTTGGCTACCAGGCCAGTCCCGATCACTGAAGCAGGAGGCACCATGAGTGTAGGAACTTACCAACCGGAGTTTGAAGGCAGTGGGCTGCGCATCGGCATTGTTCAAGCACGATTCAACGAAGATATTTGTCATGGTCTGACGTCGGCTTGTCTGACTGAACTCAAGCACTTGGGCGTGGACGATGAGGACATATTGCTCGTGACCGTGCCGGGCGCATTGGAGATTCCTCTGGCTTTGCAAAAGATGGCGCAGTCCGGCCAATTCGATGCACTGATCGCGCTGGGTGCTGTGGTGCGCGGCGAAACATATCACTTTGAGCTGGTGTCGAATGAATCCGGTGCCGGTATTACTCGTGTAGGACTTGATTTCGGTCTGCCAGTGGCCAATGCGGTACTGACCACTGAAAACGAAGAACAGGCGGAAGAACGCATGGCAGGCAAGGGTGCTGATGCCGCGCGTGTTGCTGTTGAAATGGCCAATCTGGTCGCGGCCATGGAAGAACTGGCCGACGATGCTGACGCAGCCGATGATGAATAAGGCCGGATCTCATGAGTAGCAAGTCGCATCACGCCAATCCGAACAAAAGTCGCACACCGCGTCATCGTGCGCGTGAATTCGCGTTGCAGGGCTTGTACCAGTGGCTGCTGAATCAGGAAGATGCTGGTGCTATTGACGCCCACATACGCAATGCACATGGTTTTGACAAGGCCGATGCAGAACACTTCGATCTCTTGTTGCACGAGACCATACGTGACGTGGACAACCTGCGTTCCGAGATTGTGCCTCTGATCGATCGCGCCATCAATCAGCTGTCGCCGGTTGAGCATGCGGCATTATTGATTGGTGCCTTCGAGCTCAAGCACCATATTGAAATTCCCTACAAGGTCGTGATCAACGAAGCCGTTGAGCTGACTAAATCCTTCGGTGGTGTTGACGGTCACAAGTACGTCAATGGTGTACTCGATAAGCTGGCTACCAGCTTGCGCGCGACCGAAGTGGCCGCAAGCCGATAGCGCTGTTCGTTTGCATTTTCTTTCCGCATGAACTTTCCACTCGCCGCCCGGCTCGATGAGATCGAGCCTTTTCATGTGATGGAGCTGCTCAAGATGGCAGCGGCTCTGGAGCAGGCGGGGCGCTCGGTAATTCACATGGGCATCGGCGAGCCCGATTTTCCTGCGGCACAGCCGGTGCTGGATGCTGCGGCAAAAGCGATTGCCGGTGGCACGATGCGCTATACCCATGCGGTCGGTTTGCCGGCTTTGTGCGAGGCCATCG
>CAMBJI010000092.1 GCA_945867725.1 Bordetella parapertussis | reverse complement strand
GATCCAGAATCAATCGATGCAGATCATCGATTTTTGTCCAGCCTAGCTTTCCGCTGCGAACTTCCGCCATCGCGGGCTGGTAACCAGCACGCCACGCAGTGGCGAATGCATCACCATTAATACCTGGCATGATCGTTACGGCTTCACGGCTGATCGATCCGTGCCAGTCGACCACGGTGCCAAAGACATCAAAGGCTAAAACAGTCGGACGGTGCATTAGCTTAACGCTTCTGATATTGCGTACCACCAAACAGCATCTCGCGTGCCTTGTCATCGACCAACGGTTTGCGTAAATGCGTGAGTACTTCCACACCGCGTTGTACTGCCGGGCGCGCGGCGATTTCATCATGCCAGCGTTTGGCGTGCGGATAATCCGCCCAGTCGATGCCCTGATTTTTCCAGGAACGCGTCCACGGGAAGCAGGCGATGTCGGCGATGGTGTACTCATCGCCGGCGATGAAACGATGCTTTGCCAATTGGCGATCCATCACGCCATACAGGCGCTTTGCTTCATTGGTGTAGCGGGTCACGGCGTAGTCAATCTGTTCCGGCGCATAGATGCGGAAGTGATGCGCTTGTCCGAGCATGGGGCCGAGTCCGCCCATCTGAAACATCAGCCATTGCAGCACGGTGAATTTTTCGCGGTCGGTGGTGCCGAGAAAGCGATTGACCTTACTTGCCAGATAAACGAGGATCGCGCCCGATTCAAACAAGGATATCGGTTGTCCATCCGGGCCATCTGGGTCAACGATAGCGGGGATTTTGTTGTTGGGCGAGATGGCAAGAAATTCAGGTGTGAACTGGTCACCTTGTCCGATATCGACGTTGTGCGCACGATAGGGCAGTCCGCATTCTTCGAGCATGATGTGTACTTTGTGGCCGTTCGGTGTGGCCATGGAATACGCTTCGATCATTGGGTTTCTCCTCGGTTAACGTCGCTGGCTAATTATCGATCCACACTGCTGTACGAAACATTATTTAGACAAGGGTACTTGGCGCAGATTGTTTCGCAAGTCTCTTAGTTTAAATTTGCGAGTAAAAATTTTTTCGGGTAGTCGACGGAAGACACTGGATCCCGGCTTTCGCCGGGATGACGGTGGAAATTTTACGGTCGCCGCAAAAACTTCTGTCATTACCAGTACGTGATGACTGCTGCGTGGGCGGATTACATGCAATCCGAATTCCCCACTGGATCCCGGCGAATACCGGGATCCAGTGACGTTCAATCTTCGAACGATTATCTACTTACGAACGGGTAACCGGCAAATCGACACTCTCGCCCGGCAAGCTAACGTATTTTGCAATCTCCAGCTTGGCGATCGCATTACGGTGTACTTCATCCGGGCCATCAGCAATACGCAGGGTGCGGTTATGAGCCCAGAGCTGTGCGAGTGGGAAGTCATCAGAAACACCACCACCGCCGTGTGCCTGAATCGCCCAGTCGATCACTTTCTGTGCCATCACGGGCGCGAGTACTTTGATCATCGCGATTTCGCTCTTGGCGAATTTATTGCCGACCGTATCCATCATGTAGGCAGCCTTCAGTACCAACAGACGTGCGCTGTCGATCATGATGCGTGATTCGGCGATACGCTCGCGCCAGACGCCTTGCTCGGAGACTTTTTTACCGAAAGCGACGCGTGAATCAATGCGGCGGCACATCAGTTCGAGTGCGCGTTCTGACGTGCCGATGGCGCGCATGCAGTGGTGAATGCGTCCCGGTCCGAGGCGGCCCTGCGCAATTTCAAAGCCACGACCTTCACCAAGCAGAATATTCGATGCAGGTACACGCACGTTATCAAAAACCACTTCGCAGTGGCCGTGCGGCGCATCGTCATAACCAAATACCGACAGCGGACGCACGACGGTCACGCCTTTAGCATCGGAGGGCACCAGAATCATGGATTGCTGCGAATGGCGTGGCGCATTCGGATCGGTCTTACCCATCAGGATATAGATCTTGCAGCGTGGATCACCCGCGCCCGAAGTCCACCATTTACGGCCATTAATCACGTATTCATCACCGACGCGTTCGATGCGTGTGCTGATATTGGTTGCATCCGATGAGGCGACATCTGGCTCGGTCATCGCGAATGCCGAGCGCATCTCGCCGCGCAAGAGCGGCTCTAGCCACTGGCGCTTGTGCTCTTCAGTGCCGTAGCGCTCGATGGTTTCCATGTTGCCGGTGTCAGGCGCGGAGCAATTGAAGACTTCCGGTGCCCAAGGAATGCGGCCCATGATTTCGCACAGCGGTGCGTAGTCGAGATTAGACAAGCCTTCAGGTGCACGATCGGACTTGGGCAGGAACAGATTCCACAGGCCTTCTTTGCGGGCGATGGGCTTGAGTTCTTCGATGATATTCGTGGGTATCCAGCGATTACCTTTTTCGAGACCATTGCGATCGACTTCATTTTTGTAAGCATGCTCGTTGGGATAGATATGCTGATCCATGAAGCGCAAAAGTTTCTCGCGTAAAGCCTGGCAGCGGTCCGAGTATTCAAATTCCATGGTGGTGTCTCCTCGCTTTTTAATAATGACGTCAGTTATTTTTTAATGCGTTTTAGATGCTGCGTTTACCCGATGCGTAATCCCAGCCCATCTCTGCCATGGGCCGTGCTGCCTGACCGTTTCTGAGTGCTTGTTCACTCGATGCAGTGCCGTCCTGATGGCGCTTCATGATGCCCTGAAGGATGCCGGCCATGCGAAACATGTTATAGGCCAGATAGAAGCGGAAATCATCCTTGTTGATTGCGATGCCGGTGCGTTCGCTGTAGCGAGCAATGTATGCATCTTCAGTGGGAATGCCCAGCGATTTTAGGTCCAAACCGCCGACGCCACGAAACAGGCCCGGCTCGATATGCCAGCTCATGCAGTGATAAGAAAAATCCGCGAGCGGATGACCAAGTGTGGATAGTTCCCAGTCCAGTACCGCGAGAATGCGCGGCTCGGTTGGATGGAAAATCATATTGTCCAGTCGGTAGTCGCCATGCACGATGGTGGTGATTTCGCCGGCAGGAATATGCTGAGGCAACCATTCGATCAGATGGTCCATCGCAGGAATAGATTCGGTTTCAGCAGCTTTGTATTGACGAGTCCAGCGATCGATCTGACGACCAAAATAATTACCGGGCTTGCCGTAGCTTTCCAGCCCGACAGCTTTGTAATCGGTGCTGTGGAGCAGGGCGATCACGCGGTTCATTTCATCGTAGTGTGCCGCGCGGTCTGTTGTACTCATGCCGGGTAAGGACTGATCCCAGAGCACGCGTCCGTCAATAAACTCCATGATGTAAAAAGCGCGACCAATCACCGATTCATCTTCGCACAACGCATGCTGGCGTGCGGCAGGAAAACCAGATTTCGATAAGGAATCCATCACGCGGAATTCACGCTCAATCGCATGCGCGGAGGGCAGCAGCTTTTCTGCAGGCGCTGGTTTTGTTCGTAGCACATAGCGCTGACTGCCTGCATTGAGCATATACGTGGGGTTGGACTGTCCACCTTTGAACTGTGCAATCTGCAAATCGCCGGAAAAGCCCTCGACATGCTTGCTCATGTAGGTGGCTAGGGCATCGAGATCAACCTTCAGTCGTTCGGTAACGGGCTTGGTGCCCATGAATTCTTCATACATTGCTGCAATCTCCTGCGTTCTGCTGTTTTATATCTGTCGTGCTGGTTGCGGGGTGTCGCATTACAAGCCTCGGGCTTGGCGGTATTGATGAAAAAGTGCTTCCATCGTGGTGCCGCGCGATTCTGCTTGCAGTGATGACATGGGGGAGTAATTCACTACTCGAACAACCCAGTCACTATGCTGCTCACCCACATCCATGGCATTGATGCAGCCCGCTGTCTGCGCCAGATTGCCCATGAAAATGCGCTGACCCGTCAATGCATAAGAAAGAATGGCGCGGTTCACGCCGCCATGCAGAACCAGCAGCACGGTGTCCCAGTCGGTATCGGTGCGCAAACGATCAATCGCCGGGTGTACACGATTCATCAACTCGCCGACGCTCTCGCCACCGAGGAATCGCTTGTCTTCTGGTGCGATGCCTTCGAATGCGCCGGTGAAAGCCTCTTTCAATTCGGCGTCGGGTATTTCAGAGAGGCGACCGCCACGAATCTCGACCAGATCTGACCATTCTTGCAAATCGATCGCCTGCGTGGTTTCGGCCAGCACGCGCGTGGCTGTTTCTATCGTGCGCGGTAGTCCCGAGACAATGACGCGATCAAAACGAATGCCGGCTTGCGCAAACACCTTGCCCGCAGCAGTTGCTTGTTCGCGACCTTGTTCATTCAGTGGCACGGATTCCGGTAAAAAGGGTCTGCCCGTACTGTCAAAATAAGTAACGCTGCCATGCCGCATTAAGAAAATGCGGCGTCTGTGATTGAAGCTCATCGGTAGTGCGGCTTTCTTTTTTCAAGGAAGGCGGTGATGCCTTCGAGCCCATCGCGGTGGTGCAAGCTTTCGACAAAACTCTGTTTTTCAGCTTGTAAATGCGAGGACAGGGTATTCGACGGTGCTTCGCATAATAGTGATTTGATATTACCGACCGCATGTGGTGACAAGGCCGCCAGCGCATCCCCCCAGTTCAGGGCAGAGGAGAGCGCTTCACCATCGGCGACGACGCGGTTCACCAGCCCGAAATGATGCAAACGTTCCGAGGAGACGGCCTGACCTTCGATCAGCATTTCGGTGGCCAGCTGTCGTGGCAGTGCCTGCGACAGAAACCAGGAAGCGCCGCCATCCGGGCTGAGGCCAACTTTTACATAGGCCATGACGAATTTGGCGGACTGCGCTGCCACGATCAGATCGCAGGCCAGCGCTAGCGAGAATCCCGCACCGGCAGCAGGGCCTTCAACGGCAGCAATCACTGGCTTGTTGCAATCCCGAATTGCCTCGATCCAGCTGTGTAACTGATCGATGGACTCTGCTTGAACTGAAGGCGGTTTGGCGCGGTTTTCCAGCAGCCGGTTGAGATTGCCTCCGGCACAAAAGACATCGCCTGCGCCGGTCAGAACCACGGCCCGGATGTCGGGATCACGCTCGGCAGTGGACAAGGCCTCGATCCCGGCGGCGTACATGTCCGGATGCAGCGCATTTTTAGCGCCGGGGTTGGACAGGGTCAGGATCAGCGTGGCATCACGGCGTGAAGCAAGCAGTTCGGCGGGCATGAAGACAGGCTCAGGTTTCGGGTTGGATCGGGAGTGATAAACTCGATATTTCCTCATTGTAACCCCAGCCTGTTTCGTTTCCCCATTCTCTTAGGAGTCCCAATGCTTACTCTTTGTGGTTTCGCCGGCAGCAATTACTACAACAAGGTCAAACTGGCTCTGCTCGAAAAAGCAGTCCCCTTCGAAGAAAAACTCGTCTGGACTGACCGCTCGCCAGCGCTCTATGAGAAATCGCCTTTGGGCAAAGTCCCGTTTTTCGAGATTGGCGACCAGGTTTTGTGTGAGTCCCAGGTCATGCTCGATTATGTCGAGGCAGCCTATCCGCAAAATCCCTTGGTGCCAGCTGATCCGTTAGCGGCCGCTCGTGTGCGTGAGCTGACGCAGTTCATTGAGTTGCATTTGGAGTTGGTGGCACGTGAATTGTTCGATGAGGCTTTCTTCGGCGGCAAGGTCCCTGATGAGACCAAGACCCGTGTGCAAAAAGTGTTGAAGCGTCATGCGGCCGCCTTTGGTCGCTTTGCGCGTTTTGATCGCTATATTGCGGGCGCAGAATTCACGATGGCAGATTGCGCCGCAGCGTTTCATTTGCCGATGGTCAGTCATGCCACCAAGGCCATCTATGGCGAAGACATGCTGGCCGCTTATCCGGTGCGAGATTATGTGCAGTTTCTTCTTGAACGACCCGCAATGAAAAAAGTCAATGACGAGCGCAAGATCGGCGCAGTCGCCATGATGGAGCATTTTGCTAAAAAATAGTTTTCGTTGAATCAGACCTTTGGTAGTTTTTATCAAAGGTCTGATGATTTCGTAAATCAATGAATGTTTTTTATTCGATTTTCGAATTTATGTTTATTGAAGTTGCTGTAAATCCTCGAAGTAAATCATCGTTACAAACCCTTGCTTCAAAAAATCTTCCTCTGTACGTGCCTGACTGAGAAAGATCTTTCATGAATTTCTCGGTAATGCATTCAAGTAGTGTTTCATAAAACACGCATTCGATAATTTTCATATCGACAGCCAACATCAATGCTGTGAATATTCACTCGCTTTGTCGCGCATCGTTTCGCGAAGCTCGATATGGCAAGTGACTTCCCTCTGGCATTTGCATAGAGAGCAGTGATCTGATTGTTCATCGGCAAGACCGCGTTTCGCTTTTTTTCATCCGTTTCGCTTCAATTTTTTGGTGCTCGATCCTGCTCCCAATAAGCGCAGGCCGATATACAGCCTTGTTGATTCATATTGAAACAGGAGTCATTGGCGATGCGCTTGAGTCTATGGTTGTTCTTCACCATTCTGTTTGCGCTGGTAAGCTCCAACGCCACCGCCCAAATCCGAGCGGACGCCACTGCACCTGTCGATCAGCGCCCGACCATTCTACAAACCGGTAACGCCATCCCCTTAGTCAACATCCAAACCCCCACTGCCGCCGGTGTCTCACGCAACAGTTATAGCCAATTCGATGTCGACAGAAACGGTGCCATCTTAAACAACAGCCGCACCGATACACAAACCCAACTCGGTGGTTGGGTTCAGGGCAACCCCTGGCTAGCCACGGGCAGCGCACGCGTCATCTTGAATGAAGTCAACAGCAGCAATCCCAGTCACCTCAATGGCTGGATCGAAGTCGCCGGTAAACCGGCCCAAGTCATCACCGCCAATCCGGCTGGCATCACCTGTGACGGCTGCGGTTTTATCAATACGCCCCAAGTCACACTGGCCACCGGCACACCGGTACTGAATCAGGGCAATCTGGATAGCTACCGCATCCAGGGCGGTCACGTGCAGATTGAAGGCTTGGGTCTGGATGGTCGAGAAGCAAACGCTCTCACCATCCTCACCCGCGCCGCAGAAATCAACGCGGCCCTCTGAGCCAATCGATTAAACATCGTCACTGGTACCAATGATGTCTCAGTCGACGCCAACGGCCAACCGACACAGATTGCGCCGATCATCATTTCTCCGGTGCCCCGCAAATTCCCCGGAAACATCTCAGGCAGTCAAACAACCGACAACACCGCACCCGTGTTTGCGCTGGATGTCGCGTACTTGGGCGGCATGTATGCCGGCCATATTTTTTTAATGGGAAGCGAACTCGGTCTGGGGGTACGAAACGACGGTGTCCTGTTCGCGGCGCAGCAGTTAACACTGGATAGCAATGGCATCCTGAGTGTGAAGGACAAGGGCAAGATCACAGCGCCTGAGTTGGCCATAAAGACCGAAGGCGCCATAGATAACTCAGGCGTCATCACCGCGCAGCGCAGCGCCACGATAGAGACAAACAGCACACTCACCAACACCGGCACGATAGCGAGCCAGCAAACGCTCTCGATCACGGCGCAGCAGTTAACGCTGGACGGCATGTTGGATGCGAAGAGCATCATCACAGCGCCTGAGCTGACCATCAAGACCGAAGGCGCCAT
>CAMBJI010000091.1 GCA_945867725.1 Bordetella parapertussis | reverse complement strand
CACATAAATCTTCATCCCAGAGGTAGCCCAGATGTCGGGCCGTCGGTGCTAGTAGATGTAGAAATATAGCGTCCGAACTCAAACCTTCTGCCATAAGCAACTGAACGAAGAGATCAGTCGCTTCTTGATCTGCGCTGATACAAAGCGATGCGAATTCTATTATTTCATCCTGGCTGGGAGGCTCAGTTCTCAGTCCGTCCGTTGAATAAAATGGATCGGCATACTCCGTTGATTTTATTAAACTCGGGATGATTTGAGATTCCAGAATTTGCATCAAAGAGGTCTGACAGGTGTATTTGTCGCTTTTGCTTTCAGAATAGCGAGACGAACCTGGGTTGCCACCGGACGTTTCATCCGCTGACATCAACCAAAATTTTTTCTTCGGAATGGCAGAACGAACTGCCTCAACAAAATTAAAGTACATGAGTCTCCCCTCACAACTCTACCTGCCCACTGCACCACGTCATTATTAAAATGACTTTTTTAGTATTTGTTTATTATTGCTCACGGGCATTAGTCAAAGTAACAGAAGTTAATGGAAATGTAAAAAGAAGTTTGGTCGACGAGAAACTGATCCCAGATGGTTCCAGTTTTATGTCTGCAATGACGCAAAGCACCATTAGCCTTATGAAAAGGCGAACAGGCTTGGTAGAAAAGAGCACCAAATAAGGCGCTCCTTGGTGACTTTATATTGTGAAAAACAACTAGGAATTTTATTTTTAAAAAAACAACTTTCTACGCTTCGTAAACGCCCTCTAAGCGATCTTCCAGATCCTCTTCCGCGCGCTTGAGTTGAGCCAGGGTCGCCTCATCAGGCTTCCAGAAATCACGATTCGACGCTTCGAGCAAACGACTCGCCATCCTCGCCGCAGCTGTTGGATTGAGCTTAGCCATACGCTCGCGCATCTCGGGATCGAGCATGAATGTCTCGGTCAGTTTTTGATAGACCCAAGGCTGCACCTGCCCCGTCGTCGCCGACCAGCCCATGGTATTGGTCACATGCAGTTCGATCTGTCGCACGCCTTCGTAACCATTTTTAAGCAGTCCCTCATACCATTTCGGATTGAGCATGCGGGTACGCGTTTCCAGAGCCACTTGCTCGGTCAACGTGCGAACCGTACCGCTGCCCTTGGTTTGGTCACTGATATAAACCGGCGCTACTGCCGCATCCGGTCCTTTGGCACGCTTGACGGCCCGACTGATTCCTCCGAGGGTATCGAAATAGGTATCGATCGTAGTCACGCCTAATTCAACTGAATCCAGATTCTGATACGCCAAATCGACACCTGACAAAACGCTCTTCAGTAAGGCCGTTTGCTGTACTGGTCGCCCGGTTACACCATAGGCAAAGCCCTTGCGCTTGGTATAGGTTTCGGCGAGTTCGTCTTCATCCTCCCACCGACTGTTATCAACCAATTGACTGACATTTGAGCCATAGGCGCCCTCAGCATTACCAAACACCCGGAGCGACGCAGTTTCAAGATCACACCCATGCTCGGCTTGATGAGCCAGCGCGTGTTTGCGAATAAAATTCATGTCAGTCGGCTCATCTGCGGATGCGGCCAAGAAGGCAGCTTCAGCCAATAGCTTGATTTGCAGTGGTAACAAATCGCGGAAAATACCGGACAAGGTGATCATGACATCGATACGTGGCCGCCCTACTTCCTCTAATGGCAGTAGCTCTGCGCCGGCCATTCGACCATAGCTGTCAAAGCGCGGCTTGGCACCCATCAGCGCGAGTGCCTGAGCGATTGGAGCGCCTTCATTTTTTAAATTATCAGTGCCCCACAACACCATCGCAACGGTTTCAGGCAACGCATTTCCATCCTGCATGTGGCGTACGAGCAGAGTTTCAGCCATGCGCTTGCCATCCTTTACCGCGAATGCACTCGGCAATCGGAAGGGATCAAATCCATGAAGATTGCGACCAGTGGGCAAAATTTCTGGCGTACGGATCAAGTCACCGCCGGGCGCCGGGCGAACGTAACGCCCATCCAATGCGTGCAAAATCCCATTGATTTCATTGTCTTCGCACATGAGGCGATCAATCTCGGCGAGCGACTTCATGAGCTCAATGTGCTCGGGCGGGATGACTACTGATTTGCTATCGCTCAGCATGGATTGAATCATGGTGCGAAGTTCGGGACTCGGCTGTACGCCATGAGAGGCATCGGCCACTGACAGCAGCATATCGGTGCGCTCTGATACCGACATCGGCTTGCCGATGACATGCAAGCCTTCGGGAATCAGCGTGTATTCGAATTCGAGCACGTCGTTGTAGAGCTTCTGCATTTTTGCTTCTGCATCATCGCCCCATGCCGGCTCCATAGCGGCCAGCTCCAACTCAGCAGCCTGAGTCTGAACCAATACCGTGAGCTCTGCACGCTCGGATTCCGATTCGGATTCGGGATCCAGTCCACGCAGACGTTCGAGCGAGGCCTTTAGGTCTACCAGACCGCTGTACAAACCTGCTTGGGCAATCGGCGGAGTCAGGTAACTGATCAGCGTTGCAGCAGCGCGCCGCTTGGCAATCATGCCCTCTGAAGGGTTGTTTGATGCATACAGATAGAAGTTCGGCAAATCACCAATCAGACGATCAGGCCAGCAATCACCGGACATGCCCGCTTGTTTGCCTGGCATGAATTCAAGCGCACCATGCGTACCAAAATGTAAAACCGCTGCAGCACCAAAATCTTCGCGCAAGTAACGATAGAACGCAGAAAAGGCATGCGTGGGCGCAAAGCCCTTCTCGTACAGCAATCGCATTGGATCACCCTCGTAACCGAAGGCTGGCTGAATACCCACCAAGACATTACCGAATTGCGCACCCAAGACAAAAATTGACCGTCCATCACTTTGTTGTTGACCTGGCGCCGGACCCCAATGGTCTTCGATTTCTTTCAACCATCGTTCGCGCCGCACATGATCATCAGCGGAAATCGTGGCGTGCACATTCGCCATGGCGCCATAAGTTTCGGCATTGCCTTTGAGGACTCTGTCGCGCAAATCATCGACACTCTCAGGCATATCAATCGTGTAGCCAGCTTCCTTCATGGATGCCAGCATATTGAACATGGACTCAAACACCGAAAGGAATGCGGCCGTTCCAGTCGCACCGGCGTTGGGCGGGAAATTGAATACAACCGCCGCAATTTTCTTGTCTGCCCGCTCGGCGCGCCGTAAATCAATGAGCTTTCCAACCCGTGACGCCAACATGTCGGCACGCTCACTACAGACTTGCATGTCGTGCTCATTGGTAGACGCTGGGAATACGCAACCGCGACTGCATCCGGTGCATTGATCCCCTGCGCCAGTGCTGCGACCGCCAAACACAATGGGACCTGTCGAACCATCCAGTTCGGGAATAGCGACCATCATGGTCGCCTCTACCGGCATCAATCCGCGATCATTGGCACCCCAACGTTCGAGCGTCTGAAACTCAACCGGCATCACCGATAAATAATTGACATCCAGTTTGGCGAGTATCTCTTCAGCAGCTTTTGCGTCGTTATAGGCAGGCCCACCCACCATCGAAAATCCGGTCAATGAGATGATCGCATCCACCGTCGCATGACCATCTTTCATAAAATATTTTTCAACGGCAGGTCTGGTATCTAACCCGGTTGCAAATGCGGGGACGACGCGCATACCTCTCGCTTCAATCGCCGTAATCACACCGTTGTAATGGGCCGCGTTACCAGCCACGAGATAAGAACGCATCAGCAACAGACCCACCGTGCCACACTTACCGGTTTTGGCGACGGATGGAAGATCAGCATTCAATTCAGACATGCCCTTGTTCTGCGCATGACCCTTCATGTTTTGGTGGTAAATGCCCACTTCCGGGTACTCGACGGGTGGCTTAACCTTGTAGATGCCGCGCAAGCTGCGCCGTGGTCCGTCAGCATATTGATCGAGGAGCATGCCAATCATGTTGGCGATGTTCTCATCTGAACCCGCCAGCCAATACTGGAGGACTAGAAAGTAGATGCGAAGGTCTTGTGCGGTGCCAGGAATGAACCGCAGAATTTTGGGTAACTGACGGACGATTTTCATTTGCTTGGCGCCCGCCATCCCAGGCTTTTTGTTTTCGCCGGGCTTGCTGCTACCCCTTAATCGCTTCAACAGCGCCATCGGGCCACTCACTTTGCCATCCATCGTGAATTTACCCATGCGCGTGAGCCGCATCACCTCGCCGGCAGACATAGCGCAAATCATGGCATCGCATTGATCGCGACGCGCAGTCAACGCGGGCAAGACGGGCAAAAAATGCTCTTCCATAAACAGCATGGAGGCGATCACGATATCGCCTTGCTCTATGTCTTCGATGCAGCGCTGTAATGCGTCTGGGCTATGACCCCATTCGGAGGCCGCATGTACCGTCAACTTTAAGCCCGGAAAAGTTCGCGATAAGACGCTTTGGGCACGGATTGTTGCGCTCGCCAAGTGACTATCCATGGTGACAATAACCACTCGGGCACTAACTTGTTCGTTCTGAACTTTTCTAGCCGAATTATTCATAAACATTACCGTAACCCTAGTCATGGACAGGTCGGCTTTTTCAGGCCAACCCAGAAAATTTCTTTCTATGCAACTATTTTGGAATTTTCATCCAACCATGGACCTGCATTGGCGAATCGAATCCGAAGTACTGATTGAGACTAATAAGTCTCGTCGATTGTGTCAAGTTTTATTGACGTATATCTAAGTTGACATACAGGCTTTACCCCGAGAGGCCTGATATTGGCTCTTTTGTGACGCTCGGGACGCCTGCGAAGGTGCTGATTTAGGCGCAACCGGCGCCCTGCTAATGGCCGAACGCGCTGGATTCGTCAGCCTGGTTTAAACCGGCGAGCGGCATGAAATGTTTATATATTGCTATGCCCCACCCAGACTTCAGTGAAGTCGCCGGTGGATGTTTTGCTGCAAAAGTGGGCGATTTCCGTTAGAAACGCTGGGTCGGCCAGGCGGGATTTAAGGATTTTTGACTCGGGCATCTGACCAAGCTGACGGTGTCAACATTAGGAACCTATTTTATGCACGACACTCTTTTTAACAGCACACCGTCATGGCTTAGGTTTGATTGGTCAGCCTTGAGCTTCGCATCAAAAATCTTACTCGCCTATGGCGCTTTAATGTAGCTGGTGTGTGGACTGACTTATTTTCTATCGCTGACAGACGCTCGCACATTGCGCGACGTTGGTGTGTGGATAAAGCCGATGAAGTTCATGGCGGCGACCGCCCTCTTTGCCTGGACTACGGTTTGGGTCAGCTATTTGGCAAGCTCTTCAGTAGCAAACAGCGCAGCCTACAATTGGATCTGTGTACTTATTGTTTCCACTTCACTTTTTGAAGTCGTCTACATCACGTATCAAGGATCACAAGGCGCTGCCTCGCACTACAACACCAGTGATCCGTTTCACGCACTGCTCTTCGGCGTGATGGCTATAGCCGCAGTCAGATTAACGGCATCGCAAGGCTGGCTGGCTTGGGAAATTTGGAAAGATAATCAAGCAAGCGAACTGTCTGTAACCACACTAGGTGTTGTGATCGGATTGACGCTCACCTTTTTATTTTCAACTGTCAGCGGATTTCTATTAGGCGGAAACCAGCCGCCCGCCGGACAGGGCCTGCCCATCGTCGGCTGGCATCTTTACAAAGATATTCGCCCTTCACACTTTCTGGCGGTGCACGCACAACAACTCATCCCATTGTGGGGATTGTGTGCTGAACGGTTTTTGGGTAGCTATTCAATCCACGGATTGGTTATTGGTTCAGCCTTGTATGGGGCAGCGTGGGCTATTTTGACTTGGGCCAGTGTCGGCGTCTGAATAAAAAATTCACTGCGACTGGCTTTTTTGATTCGATCTTTATCCTTTGCCCGCATTTTTATCCTCAAGGCAGGTCAATGCCCTGACACTAGGATTCTTCGGTACCGGCATCGGGGTAAATAAACTCAAGGGCCATGCTTTCGCACCCTTGGCATAATATCCCTCACCCGTACGTCAACGACAAAACCAACACAGGAGAATTTCGATGAATGCCTTATCGCGCCGTGACTTCCTTCGCCAGGCCGGCTGGCTCAGTGCCCAAGGTGTGTTGTGCGGAACTGGACTGGTCTACGCAAGCCCCACCCTGACACAACATGAAACAGGGAAAGCCGTAGACGGCGTCAAGGCAATGGTTTTTGACGTATTCGGCACACTCGTAGACTGGCGCACCTGCGTGGCGCGCGAGTCTCGCATGATCCTTGAGCCCTTGGGCTACAAACTGGACTGGATCGCCTTCGCCAATGCCTGGCGCGCCGAATATCAACCGGGAATGGAAGAGATCCGCGCTGGCCGCAAGCCGTTCTCGCGCCTGGACGTCGTGCATCGCGGCATGCTCGACCGCGTGCGTCCTCGCTTCGGACTTGAGTCACTTAACGAGCCGACGCTACGCAATCTCAATCTCGTTTGGCACCGTCTCGATGCCTGGCCCGGCGTCACCGCCGGCCTGCATCGTCTGCGCCGCAAGTTCATGCTGGGGCCGTGCTCTAACGGCAACATCTCGCTGATGGTTGATCTGGCCCGGCGTAATGAGTTCCCATGGGACGCCATTCTCGGTGCCGAGATCGCTGGAGACTACAAACCCAAGCCCCGCGTATATCTTGCCGCTGCAGAAGCGCTTGGCATCGAACCTCATGAATGCATGATGGTGGCAGCGCACAGCAATGACCTTGAGGCGGCCGCCAAGGTGGGCCTGCGCACCGGTTTCGTGGCACAGCCAGATGAGTTCGGAACCAACACGGGCGAGACAATACCGACCATCAAGGTCGATATCGCCGCCGCCTCCTTCCAGGAATTTGCGTCGCGCATGGTGCCCTGAGAAGTGACTCGGTAAAACTGAACAGGCTGAGTAAGTGTATTCGTGGGGTTTTTGACCACGGCGAAGATACTCGGGCAGGCGACCATGACGATCAAATCATTGCGATTTGTTTGGTCGTGATTGCCTCTCAAAGTTACTTTCATTTAATGGAAAGACTTCACTTCTCTCCTAAATGACAATGCCTCTCACGGGGCATTTGCAATATTGGCGGGGCAACCCACTGCACGGGATCCTGGCATGAGAGCCTTGCAAATACCTCGACTTGGGCTGATAACGACCGTGGTAAAGGGAGGAATCTTCAAGCACTTGTCGCGTTGACATACAGTTTGCCTTAATACAAAGTAAGGTAAAGGAGATCCCATATGACTACAGCAACTCTCACCAGCAGGGGACAAATCACGATCCCTGTCAGCGTTCGTAATGATTTGAAAGTGGCGGCTGGAGATCGGGTGGAGTTTATTCAGATTGCGCCGGGTCGTTACGAGTTCGTGGCGGTAACGCACAGCATTAGCGAGCTCAAAGGGATGTTTGGCAAACCTGCGAAGACGGTATCGGTTGAAGATATGCACAAAGCCATCGCACAACGCGGAGCCTCTTCACGATGATTGGCCTGGACAACAATGTTCTGGTTTTTGTGCGAGGCTGACCGCACCCTCGGGTCGGACACTTTGACAGCTGCGTTCTATATATGTAACCGTGGGCTGAGGGAACCGTGCTGAGCTGTCGGCGACTGAATGGTGAACAACTACTCAAAACCGTTCATGTCCCATCAGATAACGCCATTGACCAACGATCAGTCCC